>CAZUAD010000044.1:0-7705 GCA_964618155.1 uncultured Desulfurococcaceae archaeon | reverse complement strand
AAGACCCTTCTCTACCATTAAATCCCTATCCTTAATATACCTCCTCACATCAACGTCGGGTACGTAGGGTAAGGATTCAGCTGCAGGGTCAAAGTTCACCTTAGCAACACTTAATTGCTCATTCTCCATCCACTCAGCAAGTGCTTTAGTTAATGTTGATTTACCGGATCCTGCAGGTCCCATAACTATGATGTAGTACGTACTAGACACCTCTAAACTTAGTAGTGATGCTCTTAATACTTAAAACCATAGAAATCTTAATGATTTCTTACGGTACTTACCCACTATGTTTAATTTATAACCACATTTAGGACATCTATTATCATCAGTTAGGTTCCATTCGAGTATATCGAATCCATAGCGTTTAATTACAGGGTATCCACACCTAGGACAGTACGTGTGTTCTAGGGGATGTCCGGGTATATTACCTAGGTAAACATGCTTTAACCCCTCATTAGCCGCTACCTTAGCTAGTCTTTCTAAGGTTTCCTGAGGTGTTGGCGGTAGATCTGTCATCATGTAGTGGGGGTAAAATCTAAGTAAGTGGAATGGTGTTTCAGGACCTAGATTTTCGACTATCCATCTAGCTAATCTCTTCAAGTCGTTAGGGTCATCACCATACTTAGGCACAACTAAATTCGTTATCTCTATGAATATACCTTTACGCTTCATCTCAATTATACTATCAAAAGTTGGTTCAGGATCTGGTACCCCCATGAACTTTTGATAGAATTTCTTATTCCCAGCACCTTTAAAGTCGACTGTTGCTGCATCCATGTACTTAGCTAACTCATCAATCGCTTCTAACGTCATGTACCCATTAGTTACCATGGTATTAAATAAACCTCCCTTCTTAGCTAACCTAGCTGTATCGTACATGAACTCATAAAATACTGTTGGCTCATTATAGGTATAGCTTATGCCGTCAGATTCATACCTCTTAGCCATCTCAACAACCTTTTCAGGAGTGAAGTACTCACCAAATATCTCATCTCTCCTTGATTGGCTTATGGTCCAGTTCTGACAGAATTGACACATGAAGTTACATCCGGCTGTTGATATAGAGAATACGGCTGAACCTGGTCTGTAATGGTAAAGAGGCTTCTTCTCTATAGGATCAACGTTAGCTGCTGTAAGTAATCCATAAACTAGTGTATAGAGTACACCTCCTTGATTATACCTAACACCACATGCCCCAAAACCCCCATCAGCTATGGGACACTTCTTATGACATAAGTAGCACACTACCTTATTACCGTCGATCCTACGCCAAAACTTAGCTACTCTAACCCAAGGTTTAGTGAGATCAGGTCTCTTACCAGCTACCCTACCCATTCCTTATACCATAAACTAATTGTCCTACATAGGTTAAATATTAATTAATTCCTAATTCAGTGCTTTATAGGGCTAAAGTGATAGTACTTTCACTTCCGGGTTCCGAACCCCTTGGTATAGGTAATAAGTTAGCGGAAGAGTTAGGTGTAAGAGAGTTTAAGGTATATAGTAAAACGTTCCCCGATGGCGAGACTTATGTAAGAATAACTGATGTAGAGAAGTTAAGTAGGGATGAGGTTCTAATCATCCAAACCTTCTATCCCGATCAAAATACAAGAATTATGGAGTTCCTACTCACACTTGACGCATTAAGGGAAGTAGGTATTAATGAGGTTAAGGCTATAATACCTTACCTAGCCTACACTAGACAGGATAAAATATTCCTTAAAGGTGAGCCTATAAGCATAAGGGCTATATTGAACATATTTTATGACTTGGGTGTTAGGGAAATATACACAATAGATGTTCATAGTCCAAAGATTCTCGAATACTTTAAAGGTAGGTTACATAATATAATACCTTCCGAATTATTCGCAAAAAGGTTAAGAGATATGGTGGAATTAGATAAAACTTTAATCGTAGCCCCTGATGAAGGTGCTAAGGAGCGTGCAAGACTACTTAGTAAGGCGTTAGATACGGAATATGTGGTGATTAAGAAGTATAGAGATAGGGTAACTGGTGAGATAAGGCATGAATTGCCTAAAGATCTTTATGTAAGGGGTAGGCATGTAGTCATAGTTGATGATATAATAAGCACTGGTGGTACATTAGCTAGTATAGCTAGATTTGTGAGAAGCCTAGGAGCTAAGGAGGTAGTTGCTGTAGCTAGTCACGGCCTCTTCGTAGGTAATGCGTTAGTTAAACTAAGGAATTCCGGCATATCGAGGATAATCTTAATAAAGACAGTACCCCCCATTAGTAATCCATTACTTGAATATCTAGACCCTACAAAGCTCTTTGTAGAGGTTATACAAAGCCGTAGGTAGTTTTTATGTACTACTACCTTTACCTATCAGGCGAGCATAGAACGTTACCTGAAGCGGAAGTGAGGGCTATAGCTGAAGCTGAGAGTATAAATCTAAAGAGAGTAATTAGACTTGATCAGATACTAGTTTTAGAAGCTGATAAAGGTCTTATAGACTTCATCAAGGTTAGAGCAGCCTTAACCAAGGTAGGAGGTATATTGATTGACGTAGTAGACATTGGTGAAGGAGTAGACGGCATAGTTAAGGCATTAAAGGACGCTGATCAAGATCTCATCAATAATGTTCGAGCATTCAGATTTAGCCGAGTTAAGGAATATGGTAAAGGTAAAATAGAGTTTGAGCATCTAAGAAGTATTCTTAAAGAGAAATTAGGCTTAAACGCCTTACTTAGGGAAGGAGATAGTGGTGTTCTTGACATAATAGTTTCAAACGCTGTAATATTGGGTATTAGAATGTTTAGGAGGAATATTAAGGACTTTGAGGATAGAGCACCACAGCGTAGACCTGTGTATAGACCGGGGACGTTGCCTCCACTGATATCACGTGTATTTGTTAATCTAAGTAGGGTTAGTATCAAAGGTAAGTCTAAGCTTCTTGATCCTTTTTGCGGTGTTGCGGGATTTCTGCTTGAAGCTTGCGTGATGGGGCTAGATAATTACATCGGTGTCGATATAAATGAGGATTATGTTAGAGGAGCTAGAATCAATTTAGAATTCTATGATTGTCCCCCTAATGTTTTAAGTGGTGATGCCTGTAATCTACCATTAGATTTAGGTAGAGTAGATGCTATTGCTACGGACCCTCCCTATGGTAGATTAACAAGGGCTGAAGGAAGAACGTTAAAGGAGTTAATGGTGTGCTTCCTTGAGGAGGCAGGTAAGGTCTTGAGGAAGGGATCGTACGTTGTTTTCGCTCAAAAGAAGGGTGTTATCGGTGAGGACGAAATAGAGGATTTAGGTCCATTTAAGGTTGTTGAGAAGCATATAAATTGGGTTCACGGATCCCTAACTAGAGATGTGTATGTGGTGAAACGTATTTGAATCCCGTTAGAGTGGTCATACTAGGATCTAAAGCACCATATCCGGGGAGCGATGATTTACCGTCAGTGCTTATATCGTGGGGTAAGAATCACATATTACTTGATGCAGGCGAAGGAGTTCAAAGTAAGCTTTTACGGGTCGGAGTTAGTCCTGTAGTGCTTAAGTACGTATTGATAACCCATCTACATGGAGATCATGTATTAGGCCTATTACCTTTAATGCAATCAAGATCCTTAGGTAATGCAAGAAACAGTCTCACTATAATAGGACCTAAAGGAATTAAAGAGTACTTGATAAAGAGTATGCAGATGTTAAGCTTCACACCTATATATGAAGTTAAATATGTTGAGGTGGACTCAAATACTACGTTTAGATTAGATAGAGGTAACATTAAGGTATGTGCATTTCCCTTAAATCACACATTACCTACAATAGGTTACTCAGTAATCATTAATGATAGGGTTAAGATAAGCTATGTAACGGATACAAGAGCCTTAAGTAAGATACCAGATGACATACTTGGAAGTGATCTATTAATTCATGACTCAACCTTTTCCCATAAAGACTTAGATCTAGCTAAGACCCATCTTCACTCAACAAGTGTTGAAGCAGCCTTAACGGCTCTAAGGTCTAATGCAAAAATGCTCATTCTATACCACATATCTCCTCGCTACAAGGATGAACACTTACTGCTTTTAGAGGCTAGAAGGTATTTCCCTAATGCCTATATCGCTAAGAAGTTTATGAGGATAATAATTAAACCTTAGGTACCTCCCTTTCCCATAATGGCTTACCCCTACTAGTCCTTGGTGCTAACCAATCAATAATTTCATCTAACTTATCACTTACTATCGTTATGGTTATCGGACCTAGCGGGGATTCATCATCATAGGAAATGAATGATATGTGACCAGCATATGCACTCTGCTTATGTAGCTTAATTGTCAGTATCTCTCCTCTCCTTGAGGAGTACATTATAGATCTAGCTGTATCAAGTATCCTCTCTTGACGTAATAGTTCATAGAGCTTAAATAATGTTGCTATCTTCCTTGATTCAACTATAAGCATCTTATAATTTTCCCCTAAATCTACAGTCTTGATATCATCGTCATTAACGCTTAGTAAATTTCTTAATGCTTTCCTAACCTTACCCTCATCCTCTGTAGGTCTAACCTCTACCTCAGCTCTTAACATAAACATCCTTTAATACCTCTCTAATCTTCGATACTACCTCATCTTTTAGCCTATCTAAATCCTTACCCTCATTAACTATCATTACATCTGCTAAAGCAATAACATTGCCTATTCCAAACCTTAACTCCTTCATATCCCTACTAGTGAATTCACTCCACTCTTTAGGATCATCCCTTCTCCCCCTACTCTTTAATCTCTTAAACCTTACCTTAGGTGATGCATGAACAGCAATTATTAATACTTTACCATAATTATTAAAGGTCTTTATTTCGCTCAAGCTTCTTACACCATCTATTACCAGAATACCTTCATACCCTTTCCTGCGTATGTAGTCCAACGTTAATTTAGCAACTATATCATCTCCATACTTAATCCTTAACTCTTCAGCAAATTTCATCATTGAACTCATATCCTGAGGGATACCCCTTCTCTTAGCTTCCTCCCTTACAACGTCACCCATTGAGATAATCCTTAAATTAAATTCCTTAGATATTATGCGAGCTACGAGCGATTTTCCAGCACCAGGCATTCCAGTAACGCAAAGCAGTATGTTTTCATGCTTGCTCCCACGCATTTAAATTCACCATAACCGTAAATATTAGATTAATGAGACCTTATAAAGAGGCTAGCTTAATGACGTAGGGATTTACGTCATACAGTATTACTAAATAATACAACAGTTTGTGTGCTTAAGTAAATAATACATGAATGTAAGATACAAAATACCTAGTGTTCACTCATAACAGCTACGTAGTAATACTTACCCCCGTATTTCGTATTAGAGAGGTTATGACCTACTTCTGGGTTATAGGTAACACGGTGTTACTGTGCCAGTAGTTTTTACTTGTAGGCACTGTAATTCAGTTATATACATCTTCGAAAGAGTGGGTCAGGACTGCTTTGGACTTCCATCTCCAACAGAACTGATTAATAGGTTAAATGGGTTCTGCCCTTATTGCGGCAGTAAGCTAGATCTTCCTAAGCTTAAGGATATAAAAATTATGGGTAGATTAAGATCCCCGTTACGTGATTACTTAGCTAGGTACTTATCAGCGGACTCACCGTATTTAGTTGAAAGCCAGAAAGGCGACTTAAGGATTGTTTCAGTTAGCCAGTAGTTAAACTCATCAATACTTAGAATATTTTTAGGTATGTTATCAATATTGAAAATCCTTCTTAACCTCAAGTGCTTACTACTAAGGTTATTCCATAATTGATGTAGTACTTCATAAACCGTAGTATACTTCCTACGTTTAATAACATATAATCTCCCATCATCACGTATCCAAGGACCTATAACACTTGGATCTTCCACATACTTATCAATGAATCTCTCACTATCAATAGGTTTATTTATGGGCGGCCCTCTATGCAATGTATAACTAGGTAATTTGGGATTCAATATGTCTAGAGCTATAAGAGCTACCTCCTCTTCATCACTCCATACTCTGACATCAATGACATTAAAGCCTTGAGAGGTTAGTATGTTGTTTAATCTTCGAGCTATACTCTTTAATTCACCCCAAAGTATGTCAGGCGATAATGACTTCTCTATTATGTACTCTAAAAAGAAAATATCCCTCTCAGTTTGCTTGACAATCTCTGTAAGCCTTCCTAGGCTTAACGATATCCTTTTAGGGTAGAAGAAGATAGTTGAAGGTCTTCTTAGGAAAGTTCTTGATGCTAAAACAAACTTGCTTAATGATCCAAGAGATACTGATGCTGCAGCGTTTCTTCTCGGATCAACAGGATCAGGAACTATCAGAGGACTCTTAGGGAATAGCTTAAGTAGCTCTTCTCTTCTATAATCTCCTTCAATTACTATTACAGTTCTTGGCTTCCAGTTTAAGGCATTCCTCAATGTATTTATAAATGAGCCGTACTTGACTATCAGTAATTCACATAAATATCCTGAAAAGCCTTCAACCTTTATTTCAGCACCATAAACACCTATACCTTTCATGAATTTTTTGAGAAGCCTAACTTCATCTCTTAATTCATCTCTATTGAGCTTAAGCTTTATGTACTCAGTATGAAATGGCGTTCTATCAACAGCTGTCTTTATTTCGGGAATGCTTCTAGCCCAGTAGGCAGGTACTAAGTCGGCTCTTAGATTCCTGTAGTACAATTCTAGGTAAGGGTGTGAAGCGTACCTCTTAACGATTCTTAGGTCCTTCTCTCTTGATACCCTCTTAACTATTGGCTTTAAGATTTCCTTCTCGATCCATTCATTACTTATTCCTTCATAACGAATAAGAAGGAATATATCTAAGTCTATCTCACCCCTAATGCAGGTATCCTTAGCTAATGATCCCTCTAAGCTTACTTTAAACTCATAGTTAAGTGGCGATAATGCTTCATTGACTAACTCTTTAATCCTCCTAAAGAATCTAAAGGCCTCTTCATATTCTTCCCTTGAAGGTCTTAACTCACGTTTTACCTTCTCAACGATCTCAATTACCTTCTCTTCATTAATAAATTCCTTCCTCATTTAAGCACCTAAACACTAATTTTTGAAATCATTTAAGGCTAACTTCTAAAATGTCATGATACTCAGGCCCTTGAGGTCTCAGAATACTTCTTTTAAGTTTTACCTTCGTTACCTTACTAGTACCTATGACCTCATCTGCATGTGTATTAATGAAGGTTTGAAGACATACTCTATCATATGAACCCTTTATTCGACCCAACGTTATATGGGGTATAAACTCCTGAGGTTCCGGTTTAACTATCTGGTTTAAGCATTTATCCAATATCCTCCTAAGAAGCTTTAACTTATCAGCCCCCCTGCCTACACCCACCCATATTACCCTAGGTCTTGAATAAGAGGGGAAAGCCCCTACACCTTTAACCTCAATCTCAAAGGATTCAAAATTACTGCATCCCTTAACACAACTCATTATCGATGGAAGTAGTGCCTCACTTACCTCCCCTATAAACCTTAACGTAAGGTGTATGTTCTCATCCTCAACACCCTTAATACCCCTAGCACCCTTAGAGCATGTTAACAACTCATCCCTTAACTTAATAATACGTCTAAACGTCTCTTCATCCTCTACCTCAACAGCTATGAATAACCTAATAGCCATACAACCCTCCATTGTTTATAATTTTAAGCTTAAAAATAGGTTTAACTAGAGAGTTATGGAC
>CAZUAD010000043.1:8429-11369 GCA_964618155.1 uncultured Desulfurococcaceae archaeon | reverse complement strand
GTGCTTAGGCAAGCACTTGAAGAAAGAGTTAGACCTTTACTTTACATTAATAAAATTGATAGACTAATAAGAGAGTTAAAGCTTACACCACAAGAAATTCAGAAAAGGTTCGTTGAGATAATAAGGGATGTAAATAACCTCATTAGAGAATACGCTGAACCCGAATTTCGCAATAGGTGGTTAATCGATGCAGCTAAAGGCATGGTTGCTTTCGGATCTGCTAAAGATAAAATAGGGCTTACAGTCCCTATATCACAAAAGAAGGGTATTAAGATTTTAGATATGATTAAAGCTTATGAGAAGGGTAGAGAAGCTGTTGAAGAGCTTCAAAAACTTATACCTCTCCATGAAGCGTTACTTGACATGGTAGTTAAGTTCATACCTAATCCACGTGAAGCACAAAGGTACCGTATACCTAAGATATGGAGGGGAGATATAGATAGTGAGATAGGTAAGGCAATGATGAATGCAGACCCCAATGGACCCCTAGTTTTCTTCGTAAATGACATGAGGATAGACCCCCATGCTGGATTGGTAGCAACTGGTAGGGTATTCTCAGGCACGTTAAGACCAGGACAAGAAGTATGGCTTTTAATGGCTAGAACTAAACAAAAGACATTACAGGTTAGTCTCTACATGGGACCATTTAGAGAGCCTGTAGGTCAAGTTACGGCTGGTAACATAGCTGCAGTACTAGGTATTGATAAGGCTAGAGCAGGAGAAACCGTTGTTGATATAGCTTATAAGGATTTAGCGGCGCCATTCGAGAAGATGAGATATGTATCAGAGCCCGTAGTCACCATGGCGATAGAGCCGAAGAGAACTCAAGAATTAACTAAACTTATTGAAGCCTTGAGAAGGATGGCTATAGAAGATCCGAACTTAGTTGTTAAGATAAATGAGGAAACAGGTGAGTACTTAATATCGGGTATGGGGCCCTTACATCTTGAGATAGCTTTAACATTACTTAAGGAGAACTACGGATTAGAGGTAATCACATCACCGCCAATAGTTGTGTATAGAGAAACCATAAGGGCTAGATCTGAAGTGCTTGAAGGTAAATCTCCTAACAAACATAATAAGCTTTACATAAGTGTTGAACCATTAAATGAGGAAACCATACGGCTTATACAGGAAGGAGTCATAACTGAGGACATGGATTCTAGAGAAAGGGCGAAGATATTAAGAGATCAGGCAGGTTGGGATTACGATGAGGCTAGAAGGATCTGGGCGATAGATGAGAACATCAACATATTAGTAGATAGGACTTCAGGTGTTCAGCATTTAAGGGAAGTAAAGGACACAATAATACAAGGATTTAGGTTAGCTATGAGGGAAGGTCCATTAGCCATGGAGCCTGTTAGAGGGGTTAAGGTGATACTCCATGATGCGGTAATACATGAGGATCCAGCACATAGAGGTCCTGCTCAGATCTTTCCAGCAGTTAGGAATCCTGTATATGCAGGTATGCTACTAGCTAAGCCAACGCTGTTAGAACCTATTCAGAAGCTAGATATTAAGACCCCAATGGACTATATGAGCTCAGTAATTTCCGTAATATCTAGGAAGAGAGGTAAGGTTATTAATGTTATTCAGATAAACCCAACAATAATTAGGATAATAGCTGAAATACCTGTTGCAGAATCATTTGACTTAGCTAATGAGCTTAGATCAGCAACAGCTGGTAGAGCCTTCTGGGGTACTGAGTTCAGTAGGTGGGCACCAGTACCAGACTCACTTCTTATGGAGGTCATAAGGAAGATCAGGGAGAGGAAGGGATTAAAGCCAGAACCGCCTAAGCCCGAGGACTTCATCCCGCCATACTAAAATCCCTTCCAGTACCTACTAACAATCTCCATAACCCTTTTAACGACCTCGGAATAGCTCTTTTCCGCATTACCCACTAACTCACGAATTCTCTTACGATCCCTAAACCTACCTGAAAGACCCTTAATATAGGATGGAATGCCCCTAGCTAGGCCCTCTGTATAACCTCCTTCGAGAATAGAGATTACACCCTTAACCAATCCTGTTTCAAGATATTCGTTTAAGATATACCCAAACGCCTCATACGTTAACTCGGAAGCCTTAAGGTCGGTAAGCGGATCTTCATCATATGCATCAAAACCTGCTGATACAACAATTACGTCAGGTTTAAATAGCTCCATTAGCCTATCTATAACGTTGTTAATAACCCACAGGTATAGAGAGTCTTCCGAGAATGGAGGTATTGGGATATTTATTTTAGTTCCTAACGCCTTATTACCACCTAAATTACTAAAATCACCTGTTCCTGGATAAATACCACGCTCATGGATATCTATGTGAAGTACCCTACTCTCATTCCAGAATATCTCTTGAGTACCATTACCGTGATGTGCATCAAAATCAATAACTAAGACCTTAGGGTATAGCTTAAGTAGTGAAGCTATAGATGCAGCTGAATTATTGAATATGCAAAATCCGTTAGTAGGAGCCCCTAAAGCCTTACCTTTACGTCCTACGTGATGCCCAGGAGGCCTAACTAATACCATAAGATGAGCATCACCAGATGTATGCCTTGAAGCCAAATACGCTGTAGTAAAAGCTCTTAAAGCTACATCATACGTCTCACTATTCACGTAGGTATCAGCGTCAATATAATGAAATCCTCTATACGATTCATTCTTTATGTACTCTATGTAATCCTTAGCATGAACCTCCATCAGTAATTTCTCGTCACCTTCATAGGCATTCTTCAAGTTTAAACTTAGGTCGTATTTATCAGCTGATTTCTTTACACTCTCTAAGGCTATAATTAACCTCTCTGGTCTCTCAGGATGTGTATATGTAGGGTCAAAGTGTCTTAAAAATACGTCGTCATAGTAAATTACGAACTTTTTAACCATCATTAATACCCAGTAATGATCTAACGGTGAGCCTGATAGCATCAGAAGAGCT
>CAZUAD010000043.1:0-8419 GCA_964618155.1 uncultured Desulfurococcaceae archaeon | reverse complement strand
TAATGTCTAAGAGCATGAACTTAACGTCACCAATCCAGCCGCGACCATCCTTAGTACCGGGTTTGAATATGTATTTAACATTCCTTAGCCCCATCTCCTCAACAACTATATCAGCTATCTCTCTAACTGTTATCCAGTCTTCATTACCTACATTGAAAATATCGTAAGATTTCCTTGACTTACCCTCCATGAACTCAACCACTATGTCGAATGCTTTGAGTAGGTCGTTAATGTGTAGATAAGACTTCTTCTGAGTTCCATCACCAAGAATCTCAAGTTCTTGTGGGTTCCTCCTTAATTTGTTAATGAAATCTACAATTACGCCGTGTGTTTGATTAGGACCTACTATGTTAGCCAATCTAAGTATTACCGCCTTAATGCCATAGAGCATACTGTAAGTTATTATCATATTTTCTGAAGCTAGTTTTGATGCACCATAAACTGAGATAGGCTCTAACGGTGTGTAATCCTCAGGTGTGGGAAAGACCTTGGCGTCTCCATATACTGTTGAAGAGCTAGTGAAAACTAGTAAGGGTACACTGGCTAATCTACATGCCTCAAGTACATTAAAAGTAGCTACTACGTTCTCCTTGAAATGTATTTCAGGCTCAGTAACTGAGACCCTAACTTCAGGGTTTGCAGCTAAGTGGTATACTACATCTACATCTACGAAGTATTGAGCTAATTCCTTGGGCTTTACGTACTTTAAGTCACAGTATATGAACTCAGCTGAACCTTCATTAATATACTTCTTAATATTACTTAACTTACCTGAGGTGAGGTTGTCAATAATCTTCACCTTAAAGCCTTTATTAACTAAGCGTCCTACAAGATTAGATCCTATGAATCCTGCTCCACCTGTAACTAAAGCTTTCAATAGGGACACCTAAGTGGTTAGAACTGTTGATACAATCTTTGAAGCTATATTTAGCATTCGATCAAACGAGCTCTCCTTAGGGTCTTTAAATCTTATTAGAATATGGTTTCCTCTTAAAGTAACCATTAGCCTATCAGAAAGATCTGTTGGTATAGCTTTTATTATGCTAACAAAGCTTACATCCCTTCTAAGGAGACATATCCTCATAATGTGTCCTAATTCGGTCTCATGAATCAACATAGCTAATCCCTCATTCCTACATATTTTAATTAATGCATCATAGGCTACAGCCTTAAGTAGGTTAATATTCTTCTTTATGAAGTCATTATTAAAGTTTGAAGAAATAGCTATGACCTTAACATTACCTAATTCTATGTAATGCTTACTCCTTATTAAGTCGTTTATAAGTTCAATAGCCTTATCGTATTTTTCAGACTCTCTTATTAGTGCTTCAGGTAATTTTAATGTCTTAAAACGTACTACTGAGTAAGCAAAATTGTACATGATATTCCTAAATTCTTTACTATTGTAGTTCATCTTCAAAGCTCTATACATTATCTTTCCTATTCTTGAAAGCCTATCCATTCTCATGGCATTCATCGCTATTATGTCGTTCAGTATTTGATTAGGTATATCAATTTTCTCATTAAGTGTTTGTACGTATTCAAGGGTCACCTCCGTTAAAGAGTTCATACCAGCTAATCTCATAAGTACATCAGACCTACCCTCGCTATCATATTTAAGTACTAAGCCTAGCTTCCTGTCATTGAGATATTCTAACGCTACTGAATTTATTAGTGTTGCACCATCTCTATGGGTTATTCCTACACTATATGACTTGTTTATTATAAGACCTCTTCTTTCATTAACTGAAGGAAATTCTAGAAATACTTTATATCCCTTTCTTATGAGGGCTGAGGCTAGTACTGCTGAGGCGAATATATCGTCCCAACCCCAATCTGAGTATATTGTTGTGCTTGAGCTCACACTTACCACCTATGATCTTTAGCCTTTATTAGTACATTATACACCACTTCTAATCCTTCCTCACTTCTCAATGATTTCCATAGCTGTGAGTAAAAATATGTTTCTACTCTTGAGTTCGCATGAAGAACTTCGGATACAGTTCCTAGCTTACGCTATTAAAGTATAGACTTATTAAGCCTAATCACTTGATTGCTTTCTGGGTGTTAGGATGATTAATGTATTAGCATTAGCAATAACTACGGGAGCTATTTCCGTCGTATACGCTCTACTCCTAGCCTACTTAGTTCTTAGGGAACCTGAAGGTAAGGGTAGGATGGTCGAAATAGCTAGCTTCATAAAGGAAGGCGCTAGAGCCTACCTTAAAAGACAGTATGGTATAATATTAACTATAGCCATTATAATAGCAATAGCCCTATCCTTCTTCTCCTTAAGGATGTCACTAAGCTACATATTGGGAGCATTTTCATCAGTACTAGCAGGCTACGTAGGTATGTGGATAGCAGTTAACTCCAACGTCAGAACCACATATGCCGCTAAGGAAAGAGGTCTAGCTAAGGCTTTTAGAATAGCATTTAGAGGCGGCATGGTCACAGGACTAATGGTTGTAGGGGTAGGTACAGCACTAATAGCAATCCAATACCCACTGTACGGTGGTGGCCCAAACACTCCTGATGTTATTAGAGATTTAATAGGTTATAGTTTTGGTGCTTCAACGGTAGCTCTCTTCGCTAGGGCTGGTGGCGGCATATACACGAAAGCTGCTGACATAGGTGCTGATTTAGTAGGTAAGGTTGAAGCAGGAATTCCTGAGGATGATCCGAGGAATCCAGGTGTGATAGCTGATAACGTAGGTGATAATGTAGGTGATGTAGCAGGTATGAGTGCTGACCTCTTCGAGTCATATGTAGGCGCTATAATCTCAGCTATGGTTATCGCGGCAACTGCGATAAGGGTCTTAGGAAGTACTAACTGGGTTAATTGGGCCTTACTACCATTAGCAATAGCTAGTGCTGGGATAATTTCATCAATAATAACATCACTTATAGTACGTGTAAGAGAGGGGGGAGACCCTTCAAAACCTTTAACTTTAGCATCAATAATCTCAGCAATCATTATAGCTGTACTTGCGTATCCGCTCTCAACCTTACTACTAGGTCCTGATGTAGGTCTTAAAGCATTCTTAGTTGTTGTTGCAGGTCTTGCGGCAGGGATTACCATAGGTTTAACGAGTGACTACTTCACTAACAAGAATAAGAAGCCCGTGAGAAAGGTTGCTGAGATGTCGCAAATGGGTGCAGCTTTAACTATTCTTAGCGGAATGTCGTATGGATTCTTGAGTGTAGCAATACCTGCTATAGGTATAGCCGTAGCTGAATTACTTGCTTACGTACTACTTTCAGCTCAAGGATTCTGGTACGGTATCTACGGTGTTGCATTAGCTGCTGTAGGTATGCTCTCACTTACAGGGATAGTTGTTAGTGCTGATGCCTACGGACCTATAACAGATAATGCGGCAGGTATAGCGGAGCAAGCTGGCTTAGGCGAAGATGTAAGATCCTTAACTGATAAGTTGGATGCTGCAGGAAATACTATGAAGTCTATATCCAAGGGTTTCGCGATAGGATCAGCAGCTCTAACAGCTCTAGCATTCTTAGCAGCTTATACGAGTAGTGTATCACAGATTAGTGGCCTAGATCTGAAGGAATCCATGACATTACTATCAATACTCGACATAAAGGTGTTAACTGGGACGTTAATAGGTATAGTGCTTCCAGCAGTCTTCATATTCTTAGTAATAATGGCTGTAAGTGATGCTGCCTTCGTATTAATAGCTGAGATAAGGAGGCAGCTTAGGGAGAAGCCAGGTATTTTAGAGTTTAAGGAGAAGCCTGACTATGGTAGAGCAGTAGCTATTGTGACTTCATATGCGTTGAAGAGGTTAATAGCTCCTGGGCTATTAGCTATACTAGCGCCTATAGTAATAGGCTTCACTTTAGGTCCTTACGCTCTAGCTGGTGCCCTATTGGCAGCGATAATCACAGGACTTCTTTTAGGGCTATTTCAGGGTAATGTAGGAAATACATGGGATAATGCTAAGAAGTTCATTGAGGAGGGTAATCTAGGAGGTAAGGGTAGTGAAGCGCATAAGGCAGCAGTCATAGGTGATACAGTAGGTGACCCGCTAAAAGATGCTGCAGGACCGTCATTAAATATACTCATTAAGTTAATGAGCGTTGTATCCTTAGTCTTTTCACCAGTCATCGTTAGCATGAATTTACTTAAACTCTTAGGAATGACTTAACCACCACTTATAAAACACCCAAACAATAATACAACAGATGATGTACTGCTATATAATAAAGGAAAGCTCTGAAATACCTCTGAAGTCACACAGGACTAGACCTAGATTCGAGGATAAGTTGCTTAACAATATTAAGCAAAGACTAAAAGCTGAGGGTTTTGAGGATGTTAAGTTATCGATAAGAGAGGGTGTTATTACATTAATTACTAAATCGAATGAACGTGTAGGTCAAGTAGTTTCTGAGGTATTTGGCGTTCATAAGGTTTGTAAGGCAATCTGCAAGAAGTTTAGCTCATTAGATGAAATAGTGAGAGATGCTGAGCCCATATATAGGGATATTGTTAAGGGTAAGAAATTTGCTGTTAGGGTTAAGAGGGCGGGAGTCCATGACTTCACATCCCTTGATGTAGCAGCAAAAGTTGGTGAGGTTCTAAGGAAGTATTCAGCAGGTGTTAATCTAAGCAAACCTGATGTTACTGTAAACATTGAGGTAAGACATGATATGGTGTACTATATCTTAGAATGTTGGGAAGGTGTGAAAGGTTTACCGTTAGGTATTGAAGGAAGGGTTATAACATTATTTTCAGGCGGTTTTGACTCAACATTATCTTCATGGCTTGCAGCTAAGAGAGGATGTGAAGTTGACTTACTACACTTCTTCATGGGCTCAGAGGAGGTAAGTACTTTAGCATTTAATATAGCTAAGAAGTTAAGTAAGTGGTTCTTACCATATAAGCCTAGGATGTATGTAATCGACATAACACCTCTACTAGCTGAGATAAGGTTAAAGGTAAGGAGAGACTACTCTCAGGTAGTTCTTAGATGGTGTATGTACTACATGGCACAGAAAATTTGTAAGATACATGGATGTGATGCCATAGTAACGGGTGAATCCGTAGGTCAGGCATCATCACAAACGCTTAAAAATATATCAGTCATAGAGGAGCTCATACCTAAGGAAGTAGGTACGAAACCTATCTTAAGACCTCTATCGTTCATGGATAAGGAGGAAATAATCGACATGATAAGAAGTTTAAACCTTTATGACCTAACTAGCAAGGTTAGGGAAGTCTGCAGGTTAGCTGAAGGTCCAGTAACGACAAGAGCTAATGTTGAGGTGTTAAGTCAAGAGATAAGCAAGATTAGTAAGGAGTTCTTAGACTCCTTAGTCGATACGCATATAGTAATTAATGTATTAGAGACGGACATTGAGGAATTCAAGAAGTTAATGGAAGGATTAACGAGAGATATAGATATTAAATTAGATGAAGTAAAAGATAAGTACGTTCTCGTCGATGTAAGGCCTAAACACATTTATGATAAAGAGCACCTACCTAACGCTATACATATATCTAAGCTTCTATCATCAGCTGAAAGCGTAGATAGAAACATTATATATGTACTATATTGTGATCATGGAACCTTAAGTAACATATATGCTAAGCTACTCAGGAAACTAGGTTTAAGAGCATACAGCTTAAAAGGAGGTTTAAGGAGGTTAAAGCCGTGAAGATTAGAAGTTAATGTAGCCTATGTCTCTTAAGATATTGAGCACGTTTAGGAGATATTCCTTATCTATTGATCTATTAACTTCACTATTAACTATAATGTTAAACTCCTTTAGAGGTATCCTCTTTCTCATCTTAAGTATCATTGACATTATAGACAATATCTTCCTAATCAACTTTAAATCATGAAATTGCTTCTTAAAATTTAAGTACTCATCAATACCTATGTGAGATCTAATGTAACGTAACGTCATTAATCCTCCCTCACCCTCTATTAAGATGTCTTCGTGATTATGACGTAAATTATTAATGTTTAATTTAGATGTCTTTATTTTGAGATTGGGTTCTACGTATTTATCATAGACGTACTCTCTTGCCTTTAATACGTTAAGATTTTTTGAATTAATGAGATCTAAACCTTTAATAAACATTAAGTAATTCCTTACGACATACTCAGGAACACCACTCTTTGCTATGCTTAATAATGTGATTAATGATGTTAAAGATATTATCTCAGCAACGTCACAATCAAATTTATCTATAGTATCCAAATGTGTATGGTAGTAGATATCAGGCCATTGATTAATCATTATGGAGGGTATTCCCATAGCTATGTAGCTATCATGATCGCTACCTACATCATAATTTACAATATTAAACTTAATGTTAAACTTACTTAGTATCCTCTTTAAATTTATATAAAGCTGTGCCTCTAAGGGGCTTAGCAAGGGTATGGGAGGTCTAACTATATTCAATGTAGAGCCTGTAATGACTTGCTTTTCTCCTATCATATCTAAGTTTACTGACGCTAGAACCCCTTCCTCTCTTAAGTTAAGATAAGTGTATGAACCAAAGTACTCAGGAACGAAGAGAACTTTTACACCAAACTTTAACCCTAGAGTACTTCCAGAGTTCTTTAAATATCTCCATAATGCTATTACGGCTTCAGCTAATGAAGCTGTACCACTTAAATTATCATTAACCATACCCCTTGGATGACAGAAGTGAGCTAATATGTGATATTCAGGGCTTTGATCACCTAAGGTTATCTCGACTATAGGTAATGTGGGATTCTCATAATACCTTGCCTTTACATACCCTTTAACAATAACCTTAAACCCCTTCCTAATAAGCTTTAGTATTCTCCTTGCTGATAACCTATCTATACTTATCGCTGCTACTTTCATGAGGTTAAGCTCCTTAATTGATGGTAATAAATTTATGTACGGTATACCTCTTGAGTATGTATTACGCTTAAAGAAGATTACTCCTTTAGCTCCAAGTTTTACTAACTTAGCATATACGTCTAATGAGGTGCCGTAGGTTAATGCAACACCATCAATGGGATCCTCGTAGTCTATACCATTACCTACATAGACTACTTCGCCCTCAAACTCTCCTGGAGGGGAGAATGCAGCAATACTTGTCGGGTATTTAACGAAGTCAGCTATTAACGACTTTCTCGGACTTACTATGTAAGCCTTACCATCGATTATATCCCATCCTGGTAGAGGATCAAGATACCTAGGTAACTTCCAGTAGCTTAATTTAATTAGCTCTACATTAAACTTTGTCCTATCCTTAAGTAAATCACTTAAGTATTTAGCTGCTTTAACTAAATCATGACTTCCCTGTATCCTATGGTAGTTTGCTAAATCGTTAATTATGTTCCTAAGCTCTATATGTGAAAAGTACTGCCTTAAGTTACTTAATTTAATCATTCACATAACCCGCTTTACCTCTTCTAAAACTGCTCTAGGCCTACCTTTCTTGAAAAGTCGAATATCGTGAGTGAGACTACCTTACCGTCTTTAATTCTAATAACTATATCATTCTCTGTGAGTATGGATTCATCTGCGTCCTCTACGTCATATCCAAAGTTTATATACAGGATATCACTTTGCTTATCATACTCGAGCCATATGTGCTCTATATCGCCTATTAGTAGTTCACGCTTTTTCACGTCCTCCACCAATTTCTCACCCTATCCTAGGCTATTACCTTGAGCATTAATTAATACTTATCGACTATGTACCTAACTGCCAACTCTTTAGGTATTTTTTCTGCTCTTCAGTTAGCTCATCTATTTCTATGCCCATGGACTTAAGCTTTAACCTAGCTATTTCTTCATCTATCTCTCTAGGCAATATCATAACGCTTCTAACTAAGTTACCTCTTCTCTTCTTTATGTAGAGTACTGCATAAGCTTGATTGGAGAAGCTCATGTCCATGACCTCACTAGGATGACCCTCTGCTGCAACAAGGTTTACTAACCTACCCTCAGCGAGAAGGTATAGCTTCCTACCGTTAGGTAGCTCATACTCAGTGACGTACCTTCTTACAACTCTCTTTCTAATAGCTAACTTCTCTAAGTCATTAACACTTACCTCAACATTGAAGTGGCCTGCATTAGCTAATATTGCCCCATCCTTCATGAGTAACATATGCTCCCCTCTTATTACGTCCTTATTACCTGTTGCTGTTATAAATACGTCACCTACCTTAGCGGCTTCTCTCATAGGCATAACCTCAAAGCCATCCATAACAGCCTCAAGCGCCTTTATGGGATCTACTTCAGTTACAATAACTCTAGCACCCATACCTCTAGCTCTCATGGCTATACCCCTACCTACCCAACCATAACCAGCTACCACAACGACCTTACCAGCTATGAGTACGTTGGTAGCTCTTAGAATACCGTCTATGGTTGACTGACCAGTACCGTATCTATTATCGAATAAGTAC
>CAZUAD010000042.1:10112-11395 GCA_964618155.1 uncultured Desulfurococcaceae archaeon | reverse complement strand
TTAATTATGTGATCAAATGTTGGTATATCAGGTTGTCCAACTCCGAAACTTATGACCTTAAAGCCCTTCTTAGATAGTTCGCGTGCTTTAGCAATATATATGAATGCTTGTTCACCAAGTAATTCAGGTATTACAGGTCTGTAATTAAGTGTTGGTGAAATACTTCTTGACGACTTACATCACCCTCTAAGGCTTAGAAAAAGCTCTTAAAACGATAATACTTCTTATATTCATTAAAACTTAAGTATAACGTTCTTTGGCGAGGGAAGGAATATTTAACACATCTAAGTAAAACTACCGCATGATGGTCAGTATAATATCTTAGGCTATTCAAACTATCTAAATATGGATGTTATCGCCCTTCTCACATCAGGGGGTAATGTTGTGTAATCTACTTTAACATCCTTTACCTCCTTAAACTCCTCAAGATCTAGTAAATTCCATTCCTTCTCCTCATCGCCTACCTTATATTTCCCGTTAAACGTCATGTGGACAGCTACAAAGGTTTTACCGTCACTAGTTCTAAGTACTTCAACAAGGAGCTCCCTACCACTCTTAGTTACGTGATATACAGCATCTCTACGTGCCTTAAGCATGAACCCAACCTCCCATAAATTGTAGGGGTAGGTTAAAACCTTATTACCTCATGCCTCCTTACTAAGCAATATGGAATTTATAACTTTCTGAGGTATATCATAGACAACTTTAGCTATTTTAGCTACGTATTCATCTGAAGGTGTTGACTTAGGTACTCCAGTCTCTAAGGATATTAGCTGCTTTCTAATCTCCTTCTCAATCCTATTCCTTATACTACCCGAGGCAATGTCTTCAGATAGCTTTATCGCTATAAAGAACTTAGTAAATCTCCTAATGGTATCTTCATGTTCAGGAAATACCTCATAGAACCTCCTAATAACATTAATAACGTACCTATAATCCTCAAAGTTTAGGTAATATAAGGTTACAGCAAATCTTAGTATCCTAGCTATATATGAGCTATCAAGACTGCCATTAAATAACTCTAAGATGTTCTTCCTTATTTCCTCTTTACTCATGTTTGAATTTAGTATATTTATCGCGGTCTCATACTTAACCTCTTCACTAAAGACCTTAGAGATTATGTTGGGGTAATCCTCCTTTATCCCTAACCCTCTTGTAGCTATTATGTACAAGCTTATCAACTCCTTCTCATAGATATCCTCAGGCTTTGATGCACCTCTAAAGGGTTCAAGGCCTTCAGATTTTAACTTACTCTCAATAAGTCTAATAGCTAAATCCCTAGT
>CAZUAD010000042.1:0-10102 GCA_964618155.1 uncultured Desulfurococcaceae archaeon | reverse complement strand
CTCATTACTAAGTATTATTTCACTAAGCACGTCAACATACGTCTTAACACGTCTTCTCTTCAAATTCACTATACCACCCTAGCTAATGCTATCTGCACCTTAGCTACTAGAGAGCCTGCACTAAAACTTTTATACATTAAGCAATTAGGACATGACTTGATAAGTCAAGATTAATTAAGGCAATCTTGTCTTTAATACATACGTAAGCATTGGTGATATCGAGTAAGGAACCCTTAGGTAACTCAGTAAACCTAATTCTATGACTTAAAGCTATTACATCGTGGTTGTGGCTAAGTAGGGATTCACATCCTATAGCCTTTAATACATTAACCCTGTATATAGCTGGTGTCCTATAGTCAAGGTGCTCTACAATTCCTATTACTTTAGGTGATATCACACAGGTGATATATGGCCCTAAAAGATCATTAAGTCTAGAACATTCGATTACCCTTATGGTGTACGATACACCCTGAAACTCACCCTGAAGAACTTTCCACCTAAATGACCTTAAATGGGATTTTATGTCAAGTATTTCACTTACGTCAATAAGTTCATGTAAGACTTTCCAGTTATCTAAACGTCTAAGTAAGCCATCCTCTCTTAACTTCTTTAAGCATTCATATGCTCCTTTCTTATCTAAGCACACAATATCAATATCTGAAGTAGTACTGTAATAGCCTCCTAATAACGAGCCTGTAACACCACAACGTAGGTTACAGCTACCAGTAATCAAGTTAATTAATTCACTACATAGCCTACGTAACTTCTCAAATCTTATTAACTCACACCGAAAGTCTAAGGCATGCATAATTTTTTTCACATTATCTAAGGGTATTAGAGGTACGTAAGAACCTACTTCAGGTACGTACTTAATGTAATGTCTATAATACCTGTGCACGTACTCCATAGCCTCCTTGTACCTCTTTAACTTTCTTCCCCTAACATACCTAGGAGTAGCTACTACATATCCTTGTGGATGATAGCAACCCTTAATCATCCATAAGGAGCCATCATCTAAAACCAGCATGTCCCCTTCTATTGGCTCCCTACGTAGCTTCATCTTAAATCTTCAACCCTATCACACACTCTCTTAGGGTAATATATGGTGTTATTGGTCAAGCTTTATTTGTAGCTCCGTAAAACTTAACAGGTGCGAGGATGGGTTATGACTTCATATTGACGACGGATAGAACTATGATGAGTGATCATCATGGGAAGGAGTTCATAGGATTCCTAGCTACGGGACCATCTTATTTCCTACCTGAAAGTCTATGGTACTATATATGCTGTCCTAAACCTAAGGTAGATAGTGAGGGTAAGCCTGTAGTAGCACCTTATGGTTTAAGGAAGGTGGAAGCCTCACTTATCGACTCAGGTTTTAAGGCCGCAATTATAGATCCAGATTACATAGAAAGGCACATAAGGGGCGCTAAGGCTGTACTTATAGGGCACCACGACTTCTTCGCCTACGGACCACCATCATCTGAATGGTGGTTAATAACACGTAGGGAACCAGTAAATAGGAAGTCATTAGTTAAACTCATGAGGAGAATTGCTGAGTTAAAGCGTAGGTACGGCTTCAAGATAGTCGTTGGAGGTCCAGCAGCATGGCAGTGGCTTTGGGAGCCAGAGCTGTGGGAGAAATGGGGTGTTGACACGGTAGTTGATGGTGAGGCTGAACTCGTTATAAGGGATTTAGCTAAGAAAATATTAAATGGTGAGGAATTACCGAGATATATTTATGTTGGACCTAAGGAGGTTCCTAGAATAGAGGACATACCTATAATTAAGGGTGCTAGCGTTAATGGGCTAATTGAAGTAATGAGAGGGTGTCCAAGAGGGTGTAAGTTCTGTAGTGTTACATTAAGACCTCTTAGATTCATACCCTTAAACATGATAGAGGAAGAGATCAAGGTTAACGTTAATGCGGGTTTAAGGCATGGGATAATACATTCAGAGGATGTGCTACTTTATGGGGCTAGTGGCGTTATACCCAGGGAAGAGCCTCTTATTAAACTACATAAGCTTTTCCTAAGCTACTTTGACACAATCGCATGGGCTCACGCATCACTAGCCGCAATAGTTGTTGCTGAAAGGGAAGGTAGATTAATCACTAAGATAATGGATTTGATATACTCCAAAGGAAAGCAGAATCACCTAGGTGTTGAAGTGGGTATTGAGACGGGTTCGCCAAGACTTGCAAGAATCATTATGCCTGCTAAATCAGCTCCATACCCTCCCGAGAGATGGCCTGAGATAGTTGAGGAGGCATTTGCTATAATGCATGAACATAAAATAATTCCTGCAGCAACATTCATACTGAACCTACCAGGTGAAACGCCCGATGATGTAATTAAGACTGTAGAGCTAATTGAGAGGTTAAAACCTTACAGGTCTTTGATAGTTCCCATGTTCTTTGTGCCAATGGGAGGTCTTAAGGGTAGGAGGGATGTCATTGCAAAAGTTAAGGTTACTAAAGAACATGTTGAAGCGCTAAAGGCAGCGCTTTACCATACAGTCTTCTGGGCTAGGGACATTATGGAGAAATTCTATATTAGAGAACGTAGGTATTTCATAGTTAGAGCGTTGCTAAACTATTTCGTAGGAAGGGTTCTAAATAAGGCTGAAGATGTTATAGCGAAGTTAAAGGACTTCCAATACAAAGAGCTTATAATTGAGAGACCTAAAGATGAGTATGAATAAAATAAATAATTTTCACTTTCTCATTCTATTATTAGCTACCTTATTTAAGAGTGAGTCATCCACCTTATAAACTATGAACCTACCCTTACGCTTCTTGTGTATAGTAATGTAACCAAGCTCCTTTAACTTCCTCAATAAATGACCAGCAGACCTAGAACTTATCTTAAATGCGCGGGCAATTCTCCTTGCATTAACAAACCTAAGCTTTTTTCTCCTTAACCATTCAACTACATCATCAATACTTAATATGTGCGGCATCAAGTACTATTTATGAATGAAATATTAAGTCTATCTAACATAAGCGAAATGGTGCTCCACAATGCTTATTCTCAATAAATTACTTAAAAAGTTATTACCTAAAACTAAAAACTAACACTATGAAATACCGATTAAGACGTTATTTATATTCTGCACAATAACATTATTTGGCTGTATGGGTGGAGATAATGATAATAAAGAATTTCAATGAGCTTGCTAGAAGTAGGCTTTGGGTTGATGCCTTAAGTATCATTGAGGAGGGACTAATACGAGCTGACCCCATCAACGCTATTAAAAATAATGTGAGGGTTTATGGTAAGACCATATGTTTTAGGGGTTTATGCATTAACCTTGAGAAATGCGTTCATGTAGTGGGTTTTGGTAAGGCGTCATATAAAATGCTTGAGGGAATTCTGGAGGTTTTAGGTTTAGATAGGGTATGTGGTGGGGTAATAATAACGCACAATCCTGAATGGGTTGGCCGTAAAGGTCCTGTAGAAATAGTACTTGGTGATCACCCAATACCTAAAATGAATACCTTAAAAGCATCTAGAAGATTACTAAGCTACCTTAAGGAGGGTGTTAGTAGAGATGACTTAGTAATAACCTTAATATCTGGTGGTGGCTCAGCACTCTTCGAGAACCCTATGCCCCCTATAACGATGGATGATCTATCGACACTCAATGACCTACTCCTAAAATCTGGAGCTGATATAGGTGAGATAAATACTGTTAGAAAGCACGTAAGTCAAGTTAAAGGCGGTAGATTAGCAAAGATAGTATACCCTGCCAGACTCGTATCACTCATAATATCTGACGTAGTTGGTGATCCTATAGATGTAATAGCATCTGGGCCAACAGCACCGGATCCCACAACGTTTAGGGACGCATATCAGGTACTTAAGAGAAGGGGGTTATGGGAGAGAGTTCCGGAATCAATTAGAATGGTAATTAATAATGGGTTAAAGGGCAATATCGAGGAATCACCTAAGCCTGGTGATAAAGTCTTCACTAAGGTACATAACATAATAATTGCGAGTAATATTTTAAGCCTAAGAGCTATGGCAGAAAAGGCTAAGTCCTTGGGCTACAACCCCGTAATACTTACCTCAATGATGGAGGGCGAAGCTAGAGATGTAGCTAAGTTTCTAGCTGGAATAGTTAAGCATGTGCTAAGCTATGGATGGGTAAAGGATAGACCTCTAGCTATACTATTAGGAGGTGAGACAACAGTTACAGTAAAAGGTAAAGGTATTGGCGGTAGGAATCAGGAGTTAGCTTTAGCATTCTCAATATACGCTAAAGGATTAAAAGACGTTGTCCTAGCATCCATAGGCTCTGATGGAAGGGATGGTATAAGCGATGCTGCGGGAGCTATAGTTGATGGCAATACATACTATGAAGCTGAGAAAGCAGGACTAGATCCTATAGAGTTTCTAGAAAGAAACGATTCATACACCATACTCAGTAAGTTAGGATGCACAATATATACAGGACCTACAGGTACTAACATTAACGACTTAGCTGTCATATTAATAAGGTGAACATGGTGAGCTTCCTAGTAAAGCTAATAGTCTTCATAACGCTGATAATCCCTCCTTTGATGCTTATCCTACTTCATACAATATACTATGCAGCTGGGATTAGGAGGCATGGTTTAAAGCAATTTAGTACCAATAAACATATCCCCAAAAAGCATGAGGTTTCGATACTCATTCCCATTAAAAATGAACCTGAAGACTTAATCGTAAAAGCAGTAAAGCATTTAGGTAAAGTCCTTAGCAATACTGAAAGTACTGAGGTATTAATTATTAGTGACGATCCTCCAGAGATAGCATCCAAGATTGCATCAAAGGTTTACGAAACTTCAAATAAGCTTAACTTAGATGTTAAATTTATCAATAGAGTTGAAGGACCTCCAGGAAGGGCTGCCGCATTAAGTTACGGCGTATTACACTCTAACGGTGATATCATAATAATACTTGATGTTGATTCAAGACCCTCTAAAGGCTATATTGAGAGTTTAGTTAAATGCCTTGATGAAGGGTATGAGGCTTGTGTTGGTAGGTGGACTGGTTATTGGGATATCCCAACTAAGTTAGCTAGGGCTATTACAGCTTCAATGAACTTCATAGTAGACACCATATATAGAGGTAGGGCTTCGTTAGGTCTGTTTACGTATCCACTAGGGTCTGGTTCGGCATTTAGGAAGAACTCATTGATCGATGTAGGTTTATGGGATCCTTCAGTTATACAGGATGACATGTTTATAGGGGCTAAATTCCTTAATAGAGGTTTTAAGATAAGGTATGTGGATAATGTTAATGTGGATGTACTAGTACCCTCAACCTATCAGGCATTTAAGATACAGCAAACTAGATGGGCCTTTGGTGCAGCTAACGTGCTTAGGAGGATGTTCAAGTACATACTAAAGTCTCCTTACCCCTTAATCAAGAGGTTAGAAGCGTTAATGTTCCTTGCACAGTATGTACCACAGGCAATATTAGGTCTTTCACTTCTTGCTATACCTTTAATCACGTTGATATGCGGTGATGATGTCTTATTCCTTAACATATATGCATCAGTATTTACATTCATGATATTTACAGCGTATGCTATATCATTCTTTCACTCCTTACTTAGAGGACATGTTTTTAGACTATTAGGTGGAAGTAAGGTCAAGCTTGTAAGGATAATGGGGACTTCAGGTGCTATGACATTAGCTATATCACCTCTAATACTTTACTATACCGTTAAGGGCTTACTATTTAGGACTATGAGGTATAAAGTAACACCTAAGGGAGCTATGGAGAGAATGCTTAGGTCAACGTTCGTTTTCGAGAAGGTAATTACAGTAATTCTCATAGCCTTACTCTTAACTGTACTATTTCTAGGCCATTACCCATTCACAGCATTATGGTTAGGAACAGCTATTGCCTCATACATTTACGTATTGACTAATATAGAGAAGGTAGTTAAGTAAAAGCGATCACACTGGTCTAGGCTCATCATACTTCAGCGCCGGTAACTCCGATCATCTCCTATTGAAGTATTATTAAAGTGCTAATATAGTTAATCCTACTAAGTCAGTCGAGGATAATCTAGTCATCGATCATCTCGGCTCTTCTTCATCATCAAAGACTATATCGCTACGTCACATATAACTTTTGATAAACTTATAAACTTCTTAAACATGTGATTAAGGTCGTAGGGTATGATTCCCGTAAGTCCTGACCTAATAATGGAGCATGTAAGAAGGTCTGACCTACTAATGAGGGCTTATCACATACTAGAATCTGATGATGAGGTTCAGGAGCTTATAAGGATGTCTAACGTTATGGCTGTTGGTAGGCTTATGTATAATGACCACGGCATAGTACATTCACGTATAGTTGCTGGCTCTGCCCTCGAACTTTTCAACATACTTTTTGAGTCAGGTATCAAACCTACTACGATTACCGATGGTACCACGAGAAGTGTTGATGAGGCTAAACTCGTTGTACTACTTGCTTCATACCTTCACGACATAGGTAATGCAGTTCATAGGAATAACCACGAACTCATAGGTGCTTTAATAGCTAGGGACATCCTTGATAGGATTTTACCTGAAATAATGCCTGGGCTAGAGCGTAAGAGGATTGTAGCTATTAGGCAGGAGGTAATGCACGCTATATACGCTACTGAAATGAATGTTAGAGCTTTAACAATGGAAGCAGGTGTTGTTAAGATAGCTGATGGGACAGACATGGCTGAAGGTAGGGCTAGAATACCCTATAAACTAGGTAAGCTAGATATGCACGCTGTATCAGCACTAAGTGTTAAGAGGGTATTCATAGGTAAGGGTAAAGTAAGACCTGCAAGAATTGATGTTCTTATGACCGATTACGCAGGTCTATTTCAGGTGGAAGCCATACTTAGACCTAAGATACTTACAAGTGGTTTAGATGGCTATATCGAGGTCTACATAAAGGTAAATAATACTGTAAGGAGAATCTTCCCCTGAGTAGCTATGATATGGTTGAGAAGAGTAATTAACCTATATAACCTGGTACGTACTGGGTGGCTATTAAGGGGTATTCCCCCTTCCCAAGCTGAGACTGTAGCGCAACATACATTCTTGGTGGCATTTACATCGCTCATGATATCTAGGGATGTGATCTCTAAGGGCTTAAGTGTAGACTTAGGGAAGGTATTAAGTATGGCATTAGTACATGACATACCCGAGGCTGTCGAAGGTGATATAGTTAAGTGGGTTAAGGATAGGGTTAGAGGTGATGTGAATAAACTTGACCTAGAAGCTCTAAGTGAACTAGGGCTTAATGATCTTAAAGATCTAATGTTAGAGTTAAATAGTGAAGGTAGTGTTGAGGCATTGATAGTTAAGATATGTGATAACCTAGCAACATACATTCAAGGTAGGGTATATTACGAACTAGGGTTTAAGGAAGTTAATGACATATTGGAGGGTTCATTAAGCAGCATTAATGAGTATGTGAGGAAGCTACCTAAAGGTTACAATGAGATCGTCAAGAACATAGTGAATAAGGTCATTAGATCATTAAGTGATGGTAGCAAAGAATAAAAGGCAGGCATAAAACTAGCACTCGGCAATAAGGGCCCGTCGTCTAGCCTGGTCTAGGACGCCGCCCTTACGAGGCGGAGGTCCGGGGTTCAAATCCCCGCGGGCCCACCACCTGCTTTTACTTACTCCCTATCAACTACTTCGGTGTTAGCATTAGTGAATATCTTACTGAGATTTTAAGTCAAGGTTTAGATCCTAGAGTATATCGATGTAGCTGAAGAGCTATTGCTTGAGGCTCATGGGGGATTTTGGGAAAGAAGATGTTAAATAAGCTGCTAGGAAGTTAGGGGTACTGCATTAGTGATTAAGGTCTATGCTCTTTAGGAGACATAAAAGGCTATCTAGTCATGGTGGACTGTAGGAATATAAAAGAAGATTAGAGGAGGTGCCTGAAGAACGGATTAATGATATGTAGGTTCAAGCTAGTGCTATGCACACATGCTTCTATGAAGATTAGTGTGTAGAAGAGAACGTTAATACAGCCTGTAAGAGAGTAGATAAGCTTGTTAGGGAAATTGACTTTCAAATTAGAGGTCACCTAAATAAGAAACTACTCATAAGGGTTAACTTAACGCATCATTTAAGTAACTTCTAACGTACCTTACATGAGGTTTACTAGCTCACATTAAGACTTATTTCACAAGGTGAATGTTTAAGCTAATAATTCTTTAAACATGTAATAAACACCTCTTAAGGTTCGTGATTAAAGCACATGTTTTAAGACCACTCATGCCTGACTATCTTCCTTATATGCTATAAATCCAATACTAGTTACGATAATGTCGTTGTGGAGCACTATGACTTTATTGCCTTAGTTAAGTATTTTGTGTTTTTGCACATAATAAGTCTTAAAAGTATTGAGTGATATGTTAGGTTAGGTGAACCTAACTCTGAAGGTGAAGAAAGACAGGGCTGAGGAGGATATGAGGGTACCACTATCTGAAGCGGAGATAGGACCCGAGTATATTGTTGAGAGGATAGTATGTAGGGGGCTTGTTAGGAAGAGGATAATAGATATGGGGATAATACCTGGCTCATCTATTAAGGTACTAAGAACCGCACCCTTGGGTGATCCATTAGAGGTACTCGTTAAAGGGTTTCCATTGAGTATCAGGAGGTCTGAAGCATCATGTATTATAGTAAAGAAGGTGGTGAAATAATGCCGTTAGCTTACGTAGGTGATGGAGCTATCGTTGAGGTTCTAAACATAGGTGGTGGTAGAGGTCTTGTTAGGAGGTTAAGGGATTTAGGTATTCATGAGGGTTCTAAACTTAAGGTAATTAAGTCAGCGGGTCCAGGACCCGTAATAATTCACCTAATTAGTTCAAAATCATCACCTATAGGTAGGCGTATAGCATTAGGTTTTGGCGTTGCTATGAAGGTCTTAGTTAAGGTTATAGGTTATGACACACAATACTGAATCTAGAGAGGAAGAGGTTCCTAAGTATAAGGTCGCTATTGTAGGTACACCTAACGTTGGTAAGTCAATAATATTTAATAAGTTAACTGGAGGTAGGGCTTGGGTAGGTAACTGGCCTGGAGTAACAGTTGAGAAAAAGGTCGGTAAACTAGTAGGTGTTGAAGGAGTCGATGTTGAAGTCACTGACTTGCCCGGCATATATAGCTTAACTGCCTATAGTGTTGATGAGTTAATAGCTAGGAACTTTATTGTTGAGGAAAAGCCTGATGTTGTTGTGGTTGTAGCGAATGCAGCTAACCTAGAGAGGAGTTTATACTTAATACTTTCACTAATGGAGTTAGAAGCAAATATTGTTGTAGCACTTAACATGATAGATGTTGCTAGGGATGAAGGTTATGAAGTAATGCATGATAAGCTTGAACACATCTTAGGGGTTCCTGTGATACCGACTATAGCCATAGCTAATGTAGGTATTAATGAACTTAAGAAGGCGATCATTAATGCATTAACAAAGGGTAGTACGGGTAGAAAGCTGCTAATAAATTATGGGAGTGATGTAGAGAAAGCGATAAAGGATATAGAGTTAATGTTAAGTAAGTTAGCTCCCGGCATAACTCGTAAATATCCTCTTAGATGGCTTGCTATAAAGCTACTTGAGAATGATAGGGAGATAGTTGATAAGCTAAGGAGTATAAAGGACTTTCCCAAGCTAGAAGGATTCATTAATGATTTAAGAGCTAAGCTGGAGAAAAGCGTAGGTGATGTTGAGGCATACATAGCTGAAGTTAAGTTTAGAAAAGCTGTTGAACTGAGTAGGTATGTAACACGTTATATAACATTAACAGGGAAAGTAACGATCACTGACTTATTAGATGCTATCTTAACTCATAAGGTATTGGGAATACCTTTAGCTCTCTCAATAATATACCTACTCTTTAGGTTTGCATTTGATATATCAGCACCTTTCTCAGATGTCATAGATATACTAATCAATAATGTAGTACATGATTTAATAATTAATCTTGAATCTATACCTCCATGGCTAGCATCCCTACTAGCTGATGGGATTCTCGCTGGAGTTGGTGCAGTCTTAGTATTTCTTCCAATAATTGCCTTCTTCTTCTTAGGACTTGCAGTAC
>CAZUAD010000041.1:0-11467 GCA_964618155.1 uncultured Desulfurococcaceae archaeon | reverse complement strand
CCTTATACGGGAATCGCTCAACATCACTAGGCCCATGCGACAAAAGAGAGAAAAAACTAACTTTCTATTCCCTTATACGGGAATAGTGGGGGGTCTTTGCAACCCCCTTGAAACATCTCTTAGGGTAAGTATTTAAATGTTTCTAACATGTCATTCTCATGCTTAATTCATACATCATTATTCGTTTACCTGTCATCGGAACATCCATAGTTCATTGTCTTGGTTTTCTTGGGTGTGTTCTGATGGTCCCTGATGGAACCCTTAAGGTGCTTAATTAAATTTTGTATTATGGAGTACTTAACCATGGGTCATCCGAATCTTCAAGGAGGGGATTCATCAGAGACCTCAATTTGTATAGCGGAAAATTCGGATGAGTGATAAAACATGGGATGAGAAGATAATAAGTAGTTACCCCTATATAACCTTGTAGGATTTTAAGGTGTGTTCCGATGGTGTGAAGACAAGAGGTATTACCTACTTAGAAGATTTTGTATATTTAGATATTCCTGCTATTTTATTATTTTTACGTATATGTTTATTGGTTTGTTTGATTCTATTGTGTCTATTAGTATGTAGTTTTGTGTTCTTAGGAATTTCCTAGTTATTTTCTGGGCTTCACTATTGGGTTTACAGTAGGTTTTGATTACTATGGCTTTACGTCCTAGTCTCTGTGCTAGGTTTTCTAGGGATTTTATGAGGCATGTACCAATACCCTTACGCATTAAGTCCCTCCTAACACCCATCCACCTAACCTCAATAACGTCCTCAAACCTAGATCTAAACGATAGGAATCCAGCAACCTCATTATCCCTCTCAGTAACTCCTACAAGTATGTCTGAATCCCTAAGGTCGCTAGACATGGACTTTAGCTCTTCATCACCAAACCACTCAGGTAGTGATTCAGCTATCCTTAAGCATGTAGAGATGTAGTATGATGTACCCTTAACCATGAATATCCTTATAAGACCTACCTTAGAAGCACAATGACCTAGTAGCACCTAAGCACCCACCACTATATCTAAGCCTGAAAGGACAGTTATTTGGTGTTAGATTGAGGTTAAGAGAGCTAGGTGAGTATGCACTTATTGAAGCACTCACTAAGACCCTAAAGGACGTATACCCAGAAAACCCATTGCCTCCAGGTGATGATGCAGCAGCTGTAAGGATTGGTAATTACTGGGCTGTCTTAAAGATAGATGGTACAGACTCACATAGCTCTAGATACCCATGGCTAACACTAGGCGATCTAGCCTATAGGGTAGCACTAGGCACTGTAACCGACGTAATATCTAAGGGTGCTAAACCCATAGCCCTAACACTATCCCTAGGAATACCTAAGGACTACGAAGAGGAGGTGGTCTACGAAATTATCGATGGTGTTAAGGAGTTAGTGAAGAGTATTAACGCATACTATCTAGGAGGTGACATAAACTCGTCCATCAACGATTACGTATGGCTAGACGTAGCTGGTATGGGCTTAGCCAAGAAGCTAATTCCCAATAATACGTTCATGGATGGAGATACAGTCTACATTACCGGATGTATAGGCTTATCATCTATTGAAGCATTAACATACTATAGGAAGTTAGATGTAGGTGTGGTCAAGGAGTACTTAGAGGTTAGGAGGAGACCTAAACCGCCTATAGACTTCCTGAAGCTAGCTAGTAAGGTTAAGGCTTCAACTGATATTAGTGATGGGCTATACTCAATAACCAAGGTAATTAGGAGGTTAGGGTTAGATCTAATACTCAATGAAGACCTACCAATATGTGATGAGGTATTTGAGTTCATGAGGAGATTTGGAATAGATCTAAATGACGTACTAAGGTATCTTGGTGAGGAGTATACCATAGTATTTAGCTTTGAGGGTAAGTTAAGCGGGTATCCCGTACTAGGTACTCTTAGGAAGGGTAAGGGTAGGGTGTTTTACGGTGGTAAGCAATTAGTTGGTGGTTGGGATAATTTCAGGGGTTTTATTGGTTAGTTACTGCGTAGGCTAAAATCTTAAGGTTTAAACTTATTTTTAACCGCGTATAAGGTGTAGGAGGTGTGTAGTACGGGTAAGAGTTTAGGCTCTGAAGTCGGTACCTCATCTACTAGGACACTTAAGTACCCACTTAGGATTTCAAGCTTCGATCCTAGGAGGAGGGTTATAAGGATTGCTGATCGTGAGGTAAGGGTTGGCGGCCCCATACCTAAGCCTAGGGAGGGTGAGAAGTTCATTAGGTATACGCAGTCAATATGTCCATACTGCTACGCACTCCTACCAGCAATTATTGTTGAGAGGGATGGTAAGTACTACATAAGGAAGGTATGTCCTGAACATGGGGTTATTGAGGATGTATATCAAGGTGATGCGGAGTTTGCTAGGAGGATTGAGAAGTGGTATTATGAGGGTATGGGTAGTAGGTACGTATACACAGACTTTACAGCACCATGCCCATATAGCTGCGGTCTATGCCCACTACATAAGAACCATACTGCACTAGCTAACCTAGTACTAACCAATAGATGTAACCTAGACTGTTGGTACTGCTTCTTCTATGCTGAGAAGTTAGGCTTCGTCTATGAACCAACAATTGAGCAGATTAAGTTTATGGTTGAGCAGTACCTAAAGCAAGGTGTTACACCAGTAATTCAACTTACTGGTGGTGAACCCACTCTAAGAGAGGATATTGTTGAGATAGTTAGGTTGCTACGTAGCATGGGTGTAAGGCACATACAGCTAAATACTAATGGAATCAAGTTCGCATCACTATATCTCTTCGAGGGTGAGGAAAAGGCCGTGGAGTTCGCTAGAAGTCTAAGACAGGCAGGTGTTAACACGGTCTACATGAGCTTTGACGGGGTAAGCCCTAGAGCTAACGTGAAGAATCACTGGGAGATACCATTCATATTTGAGGTGTTTAGGAAAGCTAGAATGACTAGTGTTGTTCTAGTACCAACACTTATTAAGGGTATGAACATGCATGAACTAGGAGACATCATAAGGTTTGCTGCAATGAATATGGACATAGTTAGAGCAGTAAACTTCCAGCCGGTATCCCTTACAGGTATGATAAGGAAGGCTGAGAGGGAGAGGCTTCGTGTAACAATGGCTGATGCCGTTAGGGCTATAGAGGAGCAAACTAATGGACAGATAAAGATGAGCGACTGGTTCCCTGTCCCAGCTACGATGCCCATATCCATGTTTATTGAGTCGATGGCCGGTAGATTCAAGTTCGAGATGGCTAATCACCCAGAGTGTGGTGTTGGTACGTACGTATACGTTAAGAGGAATGGTGATGGGGGTATAGAGTACATACCAATAACCAGGATGATAGATGTTGAGGGATTCCTCTCATACCTACAGGATAAGGCTGAAGAGCTTAGCAGGGGTGGTAAGAAGTTCGTTGTAGGGACTAAGATATTACTTAACCTAATAACCAAGTTCATTAGATGGGATAACGTGCCAGGTGAGTTGAAGAGGACATTACCTAAGATGTTATTTGATATATTCACCAAGCAATCATATGAAGCACTCGGTGTTTGGCACTACAAATTCCTATTCCTAGGTATGATGCACTTCATGGACCTCTACAACTACGATGTTGAGAGGGTTATGAGGTGCAACATACATTACCTAATGCCTGATGGAAGAATAATACCATTCTGTACCTTCAATGTATTAAATGAAGTATATAGAGACTACGTACAGAAGAGGTACATGTATACACTAGATGAGTGGAGGAAGATGAAGGGCGAGGAGTCGTTAGGTCCATCAACTAAGTATAGAAGGAGTAAGGAGCTACTTAAAAAGATGATGACACATCCACTCTACATTGAGACCTACAGGCCCTTCCTACATAGGTGGGCTAAGTACTATCCATGGCTTAAGGACTTCACTTAAGAGCTTTTTCCTCAAACTCCTCATAAATTCTATTAAGTCCCCGTATCCACTCATAAATCATTTCAGGCTTCTCTGGATACGACCTATAGTAACTCTTAATTCTATCCATGAATTTAGCAACACTCCTTAACCTGAGTAGGAGTGACGGTCTACCTAAACCAGCGAGGAGCCTCATAGCCTTTTCAACAACACTTAGCTCTAAATCACCCTTTAATGAAAGTACGTTGAGATCTTCCTCCCTTATCAATCTCCTCTTCATCCCATACTCTAAGTCCTCATTACTTAACCTCTGTAAGAACCTCCTGAATAGGTCGAGTACAGCCTGCTTCACACCATACCTCTCATTATAACATATGTTAGCCCACCATAGATTCTCTAGGGTGAGCTCCCCGGTCTTGAGTGCTCTTTCTATGGCCTTAGCAAGGCAGTAGGATGATATCATAGCTGAGCCCTTACCACCGCCATGGATAGGATTAGCAGTGAAGGCTGCATCACCTGCGGCTGCAATACCGTGCCATACAAGTGATGCTAGAGCTCTCCTCGTAGGTAATGGTGCACCACCAGCTTCAACTACCTTACTACCCTCAAACACCTCCCTCTTAAGTACGTGCTCATAGAGTAGATCCTTAGGGTTGGGGTACCCCATACCACCTTGGACACCTAATCCTACATTAACAACATTATCGCTTAGTGAGTACGGAAATAACCACCAGTAACCACCAGGTGCTACGTTCTTGTTTATGTATATCCTAAGTATTTCAGGTTCCTCTATAGGCTTCCTAAGAACCCTAACCTCCCTATAGGCTATGTTTATGTCCTTAGCATCTAACTTTTCACTTACAGGCCATTCACTAGGTAGGTGTCTTACGATAGCCCTACTAAGACCTGTTGCATCAACAAGTAGTGAGGAATTAACGTTCCAACTACCTTGACCACGCCTCCATAACGTAACACCTACCACCTTACCACGACTTATTATAGGTCTTAATGCATGAGTCTTCTCTAGGTAGGTAACTCCATTATCTACGGCCTTCCTCACAAATCTCTGAGTGAATGCTATCCTGTTCACTTCAAAACCATAACCTAAGACCCTGTACTTAACGTCCTCATACGGTGAATATACATCAATACCCCTAACTATACCCTCAAGCTCATTACCTTTGGGGTACTCCACGCCTAGCTCGTCGAAGTGATGCTTACCTATCGCATCACCACAGGGTTTATCACCAACTCTCTCAAAGGGCTTCATATCAACTAGTAGTACGTCAATACCTAACCTACTCAGTAGGTAGGCTAGGTATGACCCAGCAATTCCAGCACCAACTACTACTACGTCGTACCTACTTGACATAGCGATTAATACACCAGTAAACTTTAGGATGGTAGAAGTTAAATACTTCATCTCCTTAAACTTCTGTTAGGGTTAAGTCAGTGAATGAGGTTGTATTCCTAATAAAACCTAAGGGTGAATACGCTAAGTTCTGTGAGAAGGTTAAGAGGAAGTACTTTGAATACCTAAGTAAGGGGGTTACTAAGTTTAGGTTCTTAGTCGTTAGTGATGACCCGTTACATAGGTGGATTGAGAGTGTCAGATGCGTTCTTGAAATTAACATAGCAGCAACAATAATAGTAAACCAGGTTAGGAGTGGGGAGTTAGGTGAGGTTGTTCAAGGGCTTAAGAATGTTGAGGAGATATCTTAAGTTACGGTCCCCGTCGCTCCACCTACATCATCGCTCAGTGAGTGTCGTTAGGTCATCCCATCTAGGTAGTGCTCTAAGAACTTAATAAGTTAATGGGGTGGTACTAGGCGTTGTGAGATATGTGAGGTTAGGGACGCTGTAGGTAGGTGTAAGATATGTGGTAGGTGGGCATGTGAGAAACACTTAATTGATGGTGTATGTGCTGTATGTAGAGATCTTCTCTGTAGTATTTGTGGTGAAAGGTTATCTATTGACAGGTGTATAGTCTGTGGTAAGCTTATCTGTAGAAGATGCTCCATAGAGTTACAGCCAGGCATAAGGGTATGTAGGATATGTTATCAAAACCTCGATACAATAATAGCTAAAACACCTAGGCTAGCCTACATTAGGAGGTACTTAAGACCTAAAAGATAAATAGCTCTACACTTTACACTTATCGGGTTTACCCATGAGTAGTTTCGAGGAGGCGTTGGGTATAGCCAAAGCCGTCAATGATAAGTTAACTACGGTAAGGAAGGAGGCACTACAGAAGTTACCCGTTGTAAGGGTGGCAGCCTTCAATGTATTAAGCAATGTTGTAGGTAAGACCGTGAAGATAGTTGAGTTAGTGAGGGAATTAGAACGTAGGGTTGAAGTAGGATCTAAGGGTGTTAAGAGGTTCTGTGGTAACTGGATTATTACGAAGGATGGGAATTCCGTAAGCATCTTAAAACTTAAACCATTAAGATCAGTATCCTACGATAGGACTAGTAGAAGATTATCATTATCAAATGATGTTACGAGGCTTGAACTAGGTGAGGATAGCTTAAAGCTAGTTTTAAGAGGTAGGGAAGAGATTATAGAGGGTATTAGCTTAGACTCTATTAATAGTAAGGTAGATGTAATAAAGTCTTTAGGGAGGTATTTAATAGAACTTATCGATACCATCTATGACGCTGTAAACCTATGTTGGAAGAGCTTAAGAGGCATCTAAGAACTAAAGTTGCCAATACATGAGTTTACCCTCTACGTAAATCCATAGGAAACACGAATTACCTGTAGAACTTGAAGTAAGCTCTTCCCTAATCTCTCTAACAACTTTAATCACCTCATTATAATCTACACTCCCTAAAGGGGTTTCACTACAATCGCATCTCACAATGTATTCTTGGTTATTAAACCTACATCCAATTAACTTATTGTTCACGAATACACATTGCGATGCCTTCTTAATGGACTTAAGTGTGTAGAGCCCTATAGTGAACTCTATCACATCACAATTAATACATATAGGTGATTCACCAATCCAAGCTACACCACTTAGATAAGGCTCAACACCCCTAACTTCACCTACTAGTATGAGTAACTCCTTAACCATTCTCGCTAAATCATTGAATAAGGCTAGGTCCTTAAGACATTCCTCGAAACACCTACTCGGTATAAGTACTCCCGTCTTAACACCTCTCAAGCCATTAATCCTATAAGCCCTAACTATACACTCAGTATTCACGTAACATACTCTCTACTCTACATTAAAAGTAATTAATTAGTTCAACTATTAATTAGGGTACTGTTGTGAGGGTATTAGCGTATAGTAGGATAGACCCAGCTGGTAGGGGTATTGCCAATAAGATTATTAGTAGGTTCAAGTGTAGGAACTTCAAGGTACCTAGGACTATAACCTCATGTATTATTGACGAGCTAAATGCGTTGCTTGCTGAGTTTGAAGATGATGTAATATATTTCGACTTCTTAGATGAGGTATTCACGAATGCGGGTATTAATGTTGAATACTACGTAATTCTCTCAAGACACTCTGCCATATCGGGTATTAAGTCGCTAACGACACATCATACAGGAAACTTTACTGGTAAAGCATTAGCTGGTGGCAAACCTTATGAACTATCCATAGCCAATCCAGCACTAGCTAAGGCGTTCCTAATAAACCTATCTAAAGCTAAAGATAAGTACGGATTAGAGGATTTTGAGGTTACGTATGAGGTTACACACCATGGACCTACAGGGCTTAAAAGACCATTAACGTTCATAGAGATAGGGTCATCTGAGAATGAATGGAGTTTAGAGGAGGCTCATAACGCATTAAGTGATGTAGTTGTAGAAGCGTTAAGTAAGCCGTTACCTAAGTGTACACCATGCCTGGGAATTGGGGGACCTCACTACGCAAGAATGTTTACTGAAAGAGCTTTAAGTACTGATGAATGTTACGCTCACATAATACCTAAGTATGCATTAAGTGAGCTTAAAGGTAATGTTAAAGTACTTAGAGAGATGATCGTTAAGGCGGTTGAGTACTCAGCCCCTAAGCCTGAGAAGGTTGTAATGCTTAAGAAGGTAGGTAGGGTAGTTAAGGATGTTGTACGTGATATTACGTTAGAGTATGGGTTAAGACTTGAGATTATATAGGCGCCGTACGAACGCATTTAATATCAATATTTTTAAGCTCTATAGTAAAGGACTTGAGGGTATCAGTGAAGATAGTACTTAAGCTGACTGGTAAGCTCTTTGATGAACAGTACGTAGGTGTTATAAAGGAGATAATTGCTGTTATCAAGCATAGGTACTCTAAAGGTGATAGATTAGCCGTAGTTGTTGGTGGCGGTAAGACCGCTAGGAAGTATATTAGCATGGGTGAGTCATTAGGTTTAAGTAATTCATTACTTGATGTCCTGGGCATTGAATCATCAAGAATAAACGCTATGTTTCTAGCATCCGCATTAGGTGATGCTGGGTACTTACCAATACCAAGGAATATTGAGGAGTTCTTAAATGCTTGGTCGAGCGGTAAGGTGGTAGTACTTGGAGGTATACAGCCAGGTCAGTCAACTAATGCTGTAGCTGCTGTTGTTGCTGAATTAGTAGGTGCTGACATGCTCGTTAACGCTACAGTTGTTGATGGGGTTTACGATAAGGATCCATCACGCTACTCCAACGCTAAACTACTTAAGGAGATAAGTATTGAAGACCTAGAAAAATTCGTTAGACAGGAATACCTACCAGGTCATTACGAACTACTAGACCCCATAGCACTTAACGTAATAAAGAGGTCAAGAATAAACCTAGTATTCACAAACGCGTTTAAACCTACGAACATATTAAGGGTCATTGAAGGAGATAGAAACATAGGTACTTGGATTAAGTTCTAGGCTTATTGTCAAGTATTAATAACCCCCTAACGAAGAGGCTATTGGTGCGGGGGTGCCCGAGCCAGGTCAAAGGGGGCGGGCTCAAGACCTTCCAGCTAAGGGTGGGAGACCCGCTGGCGTAGGCCTGCGTGGGTTCAAATCCCACCCCCCGCACCAAGTTCTTAACTAGATATTGACGTCGATTTTAGGCTGGAGTACGTACATTTCGCTAGTGGTGTGTATGCCTGTAGTTAGGTCAATTACATTAACCATAACACAGGTTAGCAGTGAGGATTTAATGAAGTACTTCGATATTATGAAGAGTATGGAGAGATTTCTCAGAGATTATGGTATCAATGTATGGACATGGAGGCTCACCTTACCTATAGGATTTAACTGGGAGAGTATTATCCCCTACTGTAAAGGCAATGTATTAATTAATGCTTACCATGCTGAGTTACCGCAATTGAATGTAGAGGACTTAGCTATGTATCTTAGAGAATGTAGGAATGGGTATGCAGCTCTTCTGCTTAGAGATCATCATGACGTGCTTGATTTAGCAAGTAGGTTGTATCTTAGACTATGGGATATGGTCGGTGAGGATTCCATGGCTAGGGTCGGCATATCCTTAGGTGATTACCTGGAGACACCCTACTACCCCCTATCAACGGCATTTAGGAGAGGCTTCTCTGTTGCACTAAGGTATGTTGATCTACTCCATGAAACCCCCGTCAATGCTTGGATTAATACTCTACTAAATTATGTGTCACAAGTTCATAGTGTGTTCACTAGGTTAAGTAGTAAGTTAGGGATAAATTTCTTAGGAATTGACTTCTCTCTATCACCGTGGCTTAATAGTGAGGAGAGCATTATTGGCGTCATTGAGAGTAAGCTACTTGATGGTAGGAAGGTTCCATCCGTAGGTCTCGTTAACGCAGTTAATTATCTTAATGACTACGTCATAGGTAACGTTAGGAAGGGATTTAATAGTCTAGGATTCAATGAAGTCATGTTACCGGTCGCTGAAGACCCTATACTAATACAGCGTGTTCAGGAAGGGTATGTTAGGCTTAGTGACTTAATAATGTTAAGTACATTCTGTATTAGTGGGCTAGACATGGTTGTCGTAGAATCTGATCCTAACATCATTAATGCTGTATTCAGAGACATGAGCATAATACATAGAATTAAGGGTAAGGTGCTAGGTATTAGACTAATACCTACAACATCCAAGAATGGAGTAAAATTAAAACACTTCGGTTTTGTACCCACAATTAAGGCATGATGAGCTACCATAATAGGTACCCCTCTCCAGACCTAATAATACGAATAGTTAGGTAATTGGCGTATTATTAGGGTAATATTTGATGAGGTGTAGTTAAGGATTTAGATAGCCTTCTGTAATATGAAAATAACCTTTATTACTAAGAGCATCGTTAAAAATATGGGATAGTTAATGATTATTCTAGACATCAGTGGTAAGCGCACTAAGACCTTAACCTTGAGAGTTGATGAAAATCTTAATAGGCTTATTGAGCAAGCTGTAAGAATTTTTGGTTATAAGTCTAAGAGTGACTACATTAGAGAAGCTGTAATTGAGTTTCTAGCTGAACTTGAGCGTAGGAAGGAGATAAGTATTAGTGATGAGGTTAAGGAGGAGGTAAGCAGAGTTAGCTCTATAATATATGTTTGATGAAAACATATTTCAAATTGTTTTTAAGACGTATTGGTGAGTAGAATCGATTAAGTGTATTAAGGACTACGTCTTCTCATGCCCTAAATGTGGTTCAAGGTTTAAGGAAGTAGAGGGCTTTACATGTCCTAAGTGCGGTACACCTCTCAATATTGAATTAGACTTAACCTCAGTTAAAGTTAGTAGTTTAGGTGATGTGAGATCACTTAGACCTTGTACGAGGTACTATGTAAGTTTAGGTGAGGGTAACACACCTTTGATTAAGATAGGTGAAAATGTATTCTTAAAACTTGAGAACCTAAACCCTACAGGGTCATTTAAGGATAGAGGTGCTTCTTTAGCTATTTCATGGGTTAAGAGTAAGGGTTATGACTTGGTTATCGAGGATTCATCTGGTAATGCTGGTATAGCTGTTGCAGCATATTCAGCCTATGCTGACTTAAGGTCGAGAATTTACGTTCCTTCAGACATACCTCATGGTAAGTACGTAATGTTGAGATCATTAGGAGCTGAGGTCATTAAGTCTGGTAGTAGGGATGATGCTCATAGAGCTGCAATAACTGATAGTGAGGGGTTCTACGTTGGTCACACAGTAAATCCGTTCTTCATAGAGGGTATGAAGGATATCGCCCTTGAGCTTATAAAGGGCGTAGGTAACGTACCTAAGACTATAATCGTACCCGTAGCTAGTGGAACGTTAATATTAGGGCTTTGGAAGGGCTTTAACGAGCTTAAGCAATTAGGTCTCATTAATGAAGTACCTAGGCTTATCTCAGTACAGGCTTGTGGGTATTCCACACTAAATGGTAAGGTTAAGACATACTTCATGGAATGCAGTGTAAAATCCAAACTAGCTGCTGCTCTAAGACTAACGTTAGTACCTAGATTAGCTCAGATAATTAATGTGTTAAAGGATGTTAACGGGGTTAACGTTGTTATAGGTGATACAGCCATAGTTAAGTCTCTAAAGATACTATGGGGTAAGGGATTAATGGTTGAGCCTAGTAGTGCTACTGTCTATGCCGCTTATGAATATCTAAGGAATATAGGAGAGATAGAGGA
>CAZUAD010000040.1:0-11631 GCA_964618155.1 uncultured Desulfurococcaceae archaeon | reverse complement strand
ATATTAGTTTATTTGGTGGGGCCGCGGGGATTTGAACCCCGGACCACGGGGGTTCCTGCCGCCGTGTGAGGCGGGCCCAAGCCCCGCATTCTACCAAGCTAAACTACGGCCCCTCTTCCATTGATTAGGTTTTGTGGGGGGTTATGTTTCTTTTGTTGTTGTGTTTTTAGTCTCCACTATATACTAAACATTCGAGTATTTCAGTATGGAGTGGGAGGACTTGCTTAAAGCTATAAAACTGTTAGAGCATATTTTCACTTACTGTTATTACCCTCATTACCCCCTACGTTAGTTATCCTGTCATTCTCTTACAAGCTCATCAACTCTCCTAGCTAAGCAACTGCTAACGAGTGTACCATCTTGAAAATGCTAGCGGTTATTAATGTTTTAGTTAGCCCTACAGTGGTTCTAATATTAACCTTACTAAATATCCTCTCAATAATTTCAGGATTTCTTCTAATACCTTCAAGCCATTCCTTCATAGCATCTATTGCTTTTTTAGCTAATGCGCTAACTATTCTTCGAGTTATTGGATTCCTAATGCCTGAGAGAAGCTTCGGGTATATCTCGTATGAGAACCTAATACTTAACCTCCAGCCGGCCACTATGGCGTCTATAGCCTCTTGAGGTAGCTTCTTCAACGTCAAGAACTCCTTAAAACCGCTCCTTTCAATTAAGGTACCTCCTATAGGTACTAAGAGAAGTGGGAATGTCCAACCCTTAAATCCCTCCTCTCTTAATCTATCGAGCAGTTCTATAGTCAATACATAATCATCAGGTGTCGCATCTGGGAAGCCTATAATGTATGTATAGCATGGGTACCAGTAATTATCATTAAGCAACTTACTACCGTCCACAACTACGTCCTGCCATTCCTCAGGCTTCCATGGGTACGGCTTACCCCTAAAGTACTTAGCGACAATTCTGGGACTACCACTTTCAATACCTACTTGCGGAAAGGAAGGTCTGTCATCACCTAGTCTATTAACTTCACTTATGTATCTAACAGCTTCTTTAGCAGCTAAGGCGGTAGATAATGTCACATGACTAAATCCTACAGGATTGGTAACGCGGTATTTACGCATTAAGGCAAATACTCCATCAAAGAGTTTTTTAATAGCTTCTAAGTTGGGTCTTAAACCCTTAGCACCGTAGAGAAGTATATCTTCAGTAGCAAATCCTACACTCTTAATACCTGACCTTAGGTTGACCTCAACCTCCTTCATCACGGTCTCTAAGGGTATAGATCGGAAGTAGAACATTGTGGGACTACAGAACTTACACCTCCTAGGGCACCCCCTAGTAACTTGAACTATTCCATTTCTCGATGGTGTTATTATAGGAGGTATTAAATTAGGTGGTATAGACTCACCGAAGACGTATCTAGGTACCTCCTTACCATTTAAAATGTCATTAACTAATTTAGGGAAAGTTAATTCAGCTTCACCTTCGAATAAAACATCGATACCATATCTATCCTCAAGTCCCTTAAGTTGCCAAACACCTGGTCCTCCAACAATTACTTTAAATCTGTACCTCTCCTTAAGTTTCCTGACGATCCTCATCAGCTTCTCAAATTCATAGTGAGTACATGTATCTCCGCCACCACTAAGTACTCTTAAAGTCCAGGAAACAGGTGCTAATCCCATAGGATCCAATACGTGAATACCTACTACAGCAGTATCTTCACTAATCATTTGACTTAAGTAGCTAGGAGGTACTATGTAAACGTCTTCACGCTTAAAACCAGCAGCTAATAGGGCTGCTTCGATTTTAGATAAGGGGTAAGGAGCTACTGGGGCTCTATTATTAATTAGCGGTATTGAAGGTGAAAGAATTCTGTACTGAATGAACCTGGGTACTAGCCTGAACGGTAAGCAGAGGCCAAATCCTAATGCATCTAATCCGCTAAAATCTGTGAATATGGCTTGATCACTAGTTAAAACCACCTTAGGCATCCTAACCCCTTATTTTAAGTTCTTTAGGGGAGAATAAAGGTGGAGATTTTTAATTAATAAGGCTTCTAAGGAGGTCCTAAGAGCTTACTCTAGCATTTACTATGTTCTCTGTCTTTGATTACATACATCTAGCATCTTAATTAATTTAAAGTAGCATTATAATAAAGTGTTGATGGTATTAACAGACCCCAGGGTAACATCCCATTCAAAACTAGGAGAATTAGCGAGATGTTTAAAACCTTGATGTACCTATTAAGCTATATAAAGTATGCTTAAATCCCTAGTGGTTTCGAAGAGTCTTAAATACCTTTACTTAGAAGCAATTCACACCACTACTTAAGCTAATGTAGTTGGCTGCGAATAATTATCAACGCCCTTTAAGTATGAAAACCTTAGGCTATGAGCTCTTCATATTAAAATTAATTAAAATTTGCGGTATACCGTTAATATAAGCCATTTTAACTAGAAAGCAAATCAACATTTATGCCTTAATATTCGAAGTATATCCTCTCGTACCCTTTAATCGAATATCCCTTCTAAAGCATTATCGCTACTACAATGTTGTAGCAGTGAATAGTTACTTAGGCTAAGTCTCTTTAACGCCCTACTCCTTTATAAGTTAGGGTCGGTGTTAGTGGAGTTAAGTGTGGTTAAGAGGTTTGTTGAGGAGTTGGCGAGACCCTTCGTAGGTCGTGAGGAGGAGGCTAGGGTTATTGCTCTAACACTTCTTGCTAGAGAGCACATGGTATTCATTGGTGAGCCAGGAACAGCTAAGTCGGCAATGGTTAGAAGGGCTGCTGAACTACTTAATGCTAGGTTCTTTAAGTACCTATTAACTAGGTTTACTGAACCAGCAGAGCTCTTCGGACCTCTAGACATTAAAGCCTTAGATGAAGGTAGGTATGTAAGGTTAACTAAGGGTAAGCTACCAGATGCTGAAATAGCCTTCCTAGATGAGATATTCAAGGCCAACTCAGCAATACTAAATGCGCTAAATACGCTACTACAGGAGAGGGTACTTTACGATGGATATACAGAGCTAGTAGTCCCCCTATGGTCGCTATTCGGTGCAAGTAATGAAGTACCTGAGGAATCCGAAGTTGCTGCAGTATATGATAGGTTCCTAGTAAGACATTTTGTAAGGCCCGTCCCCGAGGATAAGTGGTTAGAACTACTCAGTAAGTCTTGGGATATAGAGAAGGATATGTACTTCAATGAGGGTAGAGTAGCTGAGAAGGTAATGGATATGAAGGATCTTAAAGCACTGCATGAGGTAGTATTAAATGTTAACTTAGAGCCTATAAAGCCTAAGCTAGTAAAGCTCTTTGCGGTATTCGAGAGTAGGGGTATTCACGTAACTGATAGGAGGAAGGGTAAGGCCCTTAAGCTGATAGCAGCTAATGCCGTACTTGAGGGTAGGAGAGAGGCTCAGGAGGCTGACTTAATAGTTCTTAAGTACATAATACCTAAGGATTGGGATGAGCTTGAGAAGGTAAATACGATACTTTCTGAGGAGCTTAAGACGCCTTATAGGTATGTTAAGGAGCTTGAGGAGATTAAAGTTAATGTAAGGGAGGTCATGAATTACGTCATCTCATTACAGAATATTGAATCGAGGTTTGTTGAAATGAGGTTTAGACAAATCCTTAGGGATTTAGAGATAACGAGAGATAGAGTACTAAGCCTAATGTTGGAGGCTAAGAACCCTGATGTTGAGAGGTTAGCTACGGAGATTATAGAGTTAATAGATAAGACGGTAGGTATTATTAGGAAGAGGCTAAGGTAAATGCCTGGAGTTCTTAAGGGGATTAACTACGAGGATCCAGTAACCATATACCGAGGGGAGAGAGTACTATCTATAGCTAAGAAGTTAAATAAGGATGCTAAGAACATAGACTTAGATTTAGCAATAGACGTCTTCTATTCATTCTACCTACCATTCCCCATAACGATACCATTCAATAGAGTACCTAAGGGTAAGGAGAAGAATTACTTCGTAATCCGTGAACTACTCGACCTCCCAGATTTTCATAGGGTTAAGAACTATACATTAGTTAACACCCACATGAGCACCCTCATTTCAGCTTCATTTATTGAGTACTTAGTTAATGAGTTAAGAAGTGAGGTAGAAGGGGGTAACGGTAAGAGGGGTAAGAGAGAAGGTGAGATGTCGGATAGAGCTTCGATTAGTAGGGCTGTTAAGAGGGCTTTAGAGAAGGTTAAGGAGGAGTCGAAGACTTTAAAGAACATACAGAAGATATTATCTGAAGGAACTCAACCAGGTACTGGTTCTGTCTTCGATATGGAGGAATCAGGTGATGAGGTAATTAGGCTTGCTAGGAATACAGACATAAAGAAATTACTTGAGGTTATATCCCTAATACCTCAAATAACCCATAAGGTTAGGAGGAGGACCGAAAGGTCTAGTAAAGGTGAGTTGGTAGGTTATGAGCTGGGCTCTGATTTAGAGAGGTTAGTTCCTACGGAGCTTAAGTTACCTAAGCTATACTTCAGGATAAAGTTTGTTGAGAGTAAGCTACTACTGTATGAGAAGGTACTTCCTAAGACTATGGGCCCCTTCTACCTACTAATAGATAAGTCTGGTAGTATGGAGGGTGAGAAGATTATGTGGGCTAAGGCGACAGCTATAGCATTATTAATGAGGGCTAGGAAGGAGAATAGGGACTTCTACCTAAGATTCTTCGACGGACTTCCACACCCCCTAATAAGGGTTCCTAGGAAAATGAAGTCTAGTGATGCGATATCATTCATAAAGTACTTAGCTAGGGTAAAAGGAGGTGGTGGTACGGATATAACGAGGGCTATAGTTACGGCATGTGATGACATAGCATCTGGGACGGTAAAGGGTAGATCTGACATAGTGATAATAACTGATGGTGAGGATAGGATATCTGAAAGTATTGTTGAGAAGAAGCTTAGAATGGCTAATGCAAGACTTGTTTCAGTTATGATTCTAGGTGAGAATAGAGATTTGAAGAGGTTAAGTCATAGGTACCTTAGGGTTCTAAAATTATCAGGTGAGGAGATTCTTAAGGTTGTGGAGGCTTAATGAAGAATGGTATCTTACCGTCTAAGTAGTCCCTAATAATCGCCTTAGCAGACTCACTAATTAATGGCTCTTTATCCTTCTTAAACACCCAACCCCTTCTTAATGCTAACTCCCTCAATATTACATTAGGATCTAGACTATCAATACCGTAGGCTTGGAGGAATGCCTTCGGGTTATGCTTAACTATCTTCTCAATAAGCTTTACCGCAACCTCAACAGGATTATCAAGCTCGTCAATCGGTTTTGACCTAATGATACTCTCTACGTCATTGGACTCAGGAGGTACAATACCTGGGGTATCAATGAGGTATATACCACTACCAATCCTGTATAGCTGAGCCCTAGTAGTATAGCCTGGTGTTCCAGGATATGGTGATGTTTTAGCCGAGTGCTTGCCCTTAAGTATGTTTATGAGTGTTGACTTACCAACCTTAGGAATCCCGAATACAGCTACAGTTAGGGGTGTCTTACCTCCAACCTCCTTTATTGTTCTACGTAGAACTCTCGTACCCTTCCTATCCCTAGCAGCAATGTATACTGCCTTAACACTCTCCCTTACCTCAAAATACTTCTTCCAACCCTCAGCAACACTCCTAGGTACTAAATCAGATTTATTGAGTACTAAAATAAATGGTATACCCCTCCTCCTAATAAGAAGATCAAGCCTCCTATTCCTAGTAGCTAATGGATCCCTAATATCAACTAACTCTAAGGCAACATCAGCTAGGTCAAGAAGCTCCTCAACCAACCTCCAACTAGCTAATCTCAACCTTACTTACCGAAGACATAACCTCTCAAACTTAAAATAATGTACCCCGCCGGACCGATCACTCCTCATCCTCATCCCCTCATGGGATTGTCAGAGGACGTGAGACGGCGGGGCCATCTAATCTTTAGAATCATAGCTTATAATAATTAATCACTACCTTAACTCACCATCTATACCCTTATATTCTAGGAATTTCATGAATAGATCCCTATCCCTGATCTCATTAATTAGGTTAGATCTTGAAATTAGATATAGCTCCCAATCCCTTAGTGATGGACATATGTAACAGCCTATTCTGTAGAATCCATGCGTATATAACTTATTAAGTGGTATGTTATTTGCTAAGAGGTATAATTGTACATGGATAGCACCCCAAAGCTTTATTGGATAAACATTGACTAATCCCTTATCCTCCACCTCTACAAACTTACGTCTAGATCTACCTATTGATTCTGCATCTCTATCACCTATTACATTGACTATCTTCATGCCCTTGAAGAATTCCTCCATAACGTATCTTACTGCATACCTCTTTAGTTGGGTACACCACCTATTATCATGAGTTGGTAATGACCTTCCCATAGACAATTCCTCAAGAACGGGTGCTCTAACATATATGTAATCAATACCTAATAACTTACTAACCTTCTCTACATAATCAATGTTACTTTTAAAATCAACACCTGTATCAACGTATATAGCCCTAACATTCCTCCTACCAACAGCCTTAACTGCAAGTATTAATGCTGTAGTACTATCCTTACCCCCAGACCAGGGTACCACCACGAGATCTGCAGCACTAGCTAGATTCCTGATCATACTAACCGATATACTCTCGTATACTTTTAAGATATCTAAATTAGTTTTGATAGTACCTTCTACGCTTATGTAGATTCCGGAGATTTCGTCGAAATTTCTACTTAGCCCTATAACCTTAGGCTTGTACCCATAGTCGTTAAATCTTAACTTAGCCAATAACTTGTTACCTACAAATACCTCATGAATTCCTTCCAACTTCCTGATTAAGAGTAGCATGTTGCTTTTGATACTACGCCCTACTATGCTCTCTAGATTCTTAACACCCTCACCAACTATTAGGAATGGATCGTAGGCCGGGTTTATTATATCTCTATCTATTACGGATTCCTCATTGACCTTAACTATGTATGAACTATCCCTATTAGACCACCCAATACTTAGTCTAAATTTAGACTTACCGATTGCTATGTACTTCATCAGCTCCCCTAGGGGTGAATTCCTTATGTCACTCCTTGGTACAAAAACTGAGGCTACATGAGGTTTTGAGTCAAGCATTAAGTGGTAATCCTTAATAAAATCCCTACGTCCAGATAGTACTATTACGTACCTATTAGTCTGTTTCCTAACCTCATTAATCACTCTATCCCAGAACTTCTCACCTCTAACACCACCTACGTGAACAACCTCACTAACTATACCTTCATAAAACCTTTCAACACATGCTTTAACGGCGCTTGAGTCACTTCCACTTCTGACTATGATCTTTATCATCTACTTCACTACAATATATGCTGAGAAGTCTTTAAACCTTAATAATAGCTATTACCAGGATTAGATAGGTGAAGAACGCGCTCTTCGCTGATTAGTGATGAGGAGTCATCAAGCGGATTACCTACAACAGACATGGAAGTCATGGATGAACGAGTAATCACCTAACTTATGAGTTGAACTTACACCGTAGATCTCAGCTAATCTATCGCTTCTTAGCACATCTGATGCTTGACCGTAGAAGTATTTATGTCTGTTGATTAGTAGTATGGATTTCGTGTACCTAATGAAGTATGTTGGGTCATGACTCGTAACTATGATTAACTTTCTCTTAGATAACATCCCTATTAAGTTAGCTAGATCCTCCCTACCCTTGGGATCTATTTCAGCTAGGGGTTCGTCCATAACGATTATTGGTGGATCATTGATTAAAGCTCTAGCAATAAAGACCCTCTGTCTCTGGCCACCACTTAACTCCCATAAATTACTTGATAAAACATTATTTAGGTCTAGGAATGTGGAGATAGCCTTAATCCTATCATCACTTTCTGTTCTACCACCTAACCTATACGCGGTCTTTAAGAACTCATAAACAGTTATTGGATACTTAATTTGTTGAGTCATTAATGATAATTGTGGAACGTAGCCTATGAACCTGCCTGCTACCTTAGGATTACCAGTAACTTCAACACCGTTAACAAAGACCTTACCTCTTAACGGTTTTATTAAGCCCATAATAGTCCTTAACAATGTCGTTTTACCAGCACCATTTGGTCCGAGAATGAGTATTAATCCAGGGCCAGTAAATACGACATTTAGATTCTTAAGAATTAAATCACCATTTCCGTAACCAACACTAACGTTTACAAGCCTAACCTCAACTAAGCTACTTCCTCCATCTTTCACCACTTCACTACTTACAACATACTGCATTACCTATCCTTAAGATTCTGTGCACAAATGTTTATAAGATTTAAAGAGAATGTGCACAGATCGGGTAGGATGAATGTTGAGGGAAGTCTTAAGGATCACTAAGATGTTATGCCTTATAATAACATTACTCACCGTAGTGCTTAGTCCTTCACTATATGTATTAAGTGATAATCATGATTACGGTATTGAAGGTGTAAGGATAGCTGTATCATTTAACTACTTAAAGTATGATATAGAGCCAATACTATGTAAGGGTGATGAGATAACTGCAATAGCACCTGAAGGCGTTGACCCTCACGATTATGAATTAAGGCCTCAGGATATCGAGTTACTTAGTAAATCAGATGTTATAGTCATAACATCACATACACCATTTGAGTTAAAGGTGAAGGAATTAGTTAATACAGGATTAATCAAGGCAATCCTAATCGAGCTACCTTACATAGAAGGTATTAAGGTATTGGATAACCCCCTATTAAATAAACCTAACCTACATGGAATTACTTATGATCCCAAGAATTTAAAGACGTTCATTAAATACCTCGTCCATATACTAACCAAGTTAAGACCTGAGTGTGCTGGTGAGTATTTAAGGAGATATGAAAATTATTCTAAGATTGTCGATAATCTAGTTAAGGATGGTCTTAGCTTAATAGGTAGGCGATCTCTTAATGTTATCATTTCATCACCTCCTCTTCAATATGCTTTAGAATGGCTTAACTTTAACATCTCCTACATGCTTATCAGAGAGCATGGAGTGCCTCCATCACCTACTGATCTAGCCTTTATTGAGGAGCTTATGAGGAGCGGTAAGGTCGATCTAGTTGCTGTTACGGCTATTTTAAGTAACGGTGAGTACGTCGTTCATAGGAATAGTGCTAAGTTAGTTGAGCTAGCTAAGAAGTACGGAGTACCGGTAGTTAAGGTACCTTCACCATTAGTGTCTAAGCCAACTATTAGTAAGCTTAATTACGTCTTAGATCAGCTAAGAAGCATGACATTTAAGCATGTAGTTAGTGAAGTTAAGAAGTTAAGCTACGTTAGTGCTGCACTACTAGATATTGTAGCCTTAATGTTGGTGGTCATTACTATCGCCATGGTTTTAGGATATCTTAGACATATACTCAATCCTAAGGTCCTCTTAACCGTAATTACTATCTTAATAATGTATGTATCTGCAGTTACCAGCATACTTTATGATGTTAAGTGGGTTTTAGTTGTTACTTCTGCTGGTTTAGCTTATGGTGTATTGAGTAGTGTTGTTGCTGCTCGTAGACTCTACTTCCTAGCAGCCGCAACTCCTCACTCAGCTTTACTAGCAGCTGTATCTGCTATCGCATTAACTTACGTGGTTGGGTTGAATGAGTATGTGTGGTCTCTGCTAATAGGTATAGGTCTCGTCTACATTGTTGGCTTCATGATATTCAGAGGCGTAGATCCTGACGTAGCAACGAGCGTCTTCGTAGCATCTACTTCAGCTCTTAGTGTTATAATGATTTACTACGTACTAACAAACTTTAGGTATAGTGCTGACGTACTAACGATAATCATAGGTAATCCCCTCCTAGCCACTTGGTCTGACGTAGCTTACTCCCTAATTTTAGCCATTGTCATAGCTCTATTAACTACATTGACGTACTATAGGAATGTCTACTTAGGTCTCGATAGGGAGGGCGCTATGGTTTTAGGAATACCCATATGGCTCTACGATCTAACAGTATTCACTTCATTAGGTCTTGCAGTAGTTGGTTTAATTAAGGTTGTTGGATTCGTATTAGAGCACATACTGATACTACTCCCAAGCTCCATAGCATTAACGGTAAGTAGGAGTGCTAAGGACACCATAGTAGTGAGTACGTTAGCATCACTAACAGCAGCTACACTAGGACTATACCTAGCAGCTAAGGCAGGAATAGCGGTATCAGGTGCTATAGGCGTAATCCTGCTAACAACATACACTTCAGCACTCACAATAAAGAAAATCAGAGGTACATAGAAACACGCTTGTAAACCTCAATAAAAGAAACCCCATGAAGCCCGCGACACCTGCACGACAGGGCCGTAGGCCCCGGATGAGTGCAGGTCCCTAACCACTACTCTTTAAATGCAAATTATATATCTTAAAATTATGGAAACTAAATAGTAAAGTTAAGCGTTTCATTAACTATCTTAATTGTTATTGTGTAAGTGATACTAATTACATTTCAAGATGAAATCTATTTAAACTAAACGGAGGTACCGTCTGATTTTAGAATATTCCCTATTAAGGGACATCGATATTTAAAGCTCATATGCAACCTATACCTTCTGTGTTTATTAAGCTGTGAAGAAACTTGAGAAACACATAGTTAACTTGATGGGTGTTTGGTGTCGGGAGTGGGATTTAAACCCATACAGGGATACACCTCTGACCCCTATCATTACATATTATACTTGTATTGCCATGTAACTATATATGCTACATGAACTTGACCTACCCTATGCTTTCTCTCCCTACTTCTCACCATAGCTTACTCCTTCAGCGTTAGGAATATCTTTATCTTTTCATACACGTCTATTCTGGTTGGTGGTTACTTCTGAATCATCAGGTCATCGTTGTTCGTGGTAGGATTGCTGGACGTGTTCATGAGGAGGCTAAGAAGCTAGGTGTTAGTGTTGACGAGTATGTTATTGAGCTTCTTAGTCAATGCCTAGACCCTAAGATTAGGGCTATAAAGTATATCGATGCTGCTGAGGAGCTGTTGGGAGGACACGGGAGGAGCTTAGGAAAGGTAATGTAAGGCAGGCTACTGAGAAGGTGTGGAGTGCTGTAGCATTAGCTGTTAAGGCCTACGCCCTCTGGAGGGAGGGTAAGAGATTGAGTAGCCATAGTGAGTTGTGGGGATACAAGAGGAAGTTGAAGGAAGAACTTGGTGGTTGGGTCTATGAGACGTAGGCTATCGCTCAGAGTATGCATACATGCTTTTATGAGGGGTGGTGCACTAAAGAGGATGTAGGGAAGGCCCTAGAACCCATAGAGTAGCTAGTAGGGGAGACTGCCTCCAAGATCAAGAAGGATTAGAAATCCTTTAATTGAAAATGATGTGAATGATGAATGTTAAGCATTATTCAGGCTTGGAGTGCAAAACATCACAAAATGATACTAGGTACATGATATAATGCATCATAAAAGTCCTAATTAGAAATTAAGTTACTTAGTGCGAATGCCTTACCTACTTGTTAAGCACTATCTCTACGACCTACCTCCTACCCGATAGTTTCTTCAACTTCTTCTCTAAGTACTCTATAAAACATTTTTAGTGCTAATTCCTTCTCTAGCCTCCCATAGGCCTCATTACCTAGTCCTAGATAGTGTCACCACTAAGAACGTCTAT
>CAZUAD010000039.1:0-11686 GCA_964618155.1 uncultured Desulfurococcaceae archaeon | reverse complement strand
ACCTTGTAATCATTGACAAATTCTAATTGAGCTCCACTAGCCTTAGCGTTCTCCTTAGCCCATTCTAAGACCTTAGGGTCTAAAGTAAATCCTGGAGGTGCTGCTACGGTTACATCAACACCCATCCTAGTAAATATTAGCAAGTCCTCCTGGATACTACACCAACCTCTTATTTCTGGTGAGTAAGCCCACATTATGACGTATTTCTTACCCTTATAGTTAGGGAATATTTCTTTGAAGGTCATGAAGTCTGCTAATCCTTGTGTTGGATGGAACATGTCATCCGCCATGTTAATTACTGGAACCTTAGCCCACCTAGCAAACTCTCTAATTACTGCATTTCCTCTACCATAGATGTAATCTATGGCCTTATCAAGAATTCTTATGCCTATTCCATGGCCATATCTCTCATACATCTTAGCTATGTCCTTTAAAGCCTCACCTTCAGCAGCTCTAGTCATTCTCGGCTCTAGATACTGTGCGTGACCACCTAACAATGTCATTGCAGCCTCAAAAGCTGATCTAGTCCTTGTTGAAGGAGCGAAGAAGAGCATGAAGAACGTTTTCCTCTCAAGAACCTTAGGTATCCCCTCAACTCCGTAATATATGTACCTTTCTTTTATGTCCTTAGCCAGGTTTAATGCAAGTCTTAACTCTTCAAGATCCCACTCCTGAGTTGTTATTAAGTCCTTACCTGTTAAATCGGAGAGTAGGTGTTTCATACTTTAACCTCAATACTAACCTCTTGGATATATGTATTAAGTGTATACTAATGTAGTCATGTAATGCCTCACTTAACGGATTCCACTACTTAATACCTTAAGTATAGCCTTTTTCAATCTCTCATAAGTTTGATTTAGATCTTCAGGCAATACTTTAGTTTGCCCTACAACTGGCATATAGTTTGTATCACCTTGCCATCTAGGAACTATGTGTATATGCATATGCTCCTCAACACCAGCACCTGCTATCCTACCTAGGTTTAAACCAACGTTATAACCGTGAGGTTTGTATTCAAGATCAAGGGCTTTAAGGGCTATAACAGTAGACTTATGTAGGTCTAATGCCTCTTCATCAGTAAGAAGATCGGGTCTTGGTACATGTCTCTTAGGAGCTACCATTACATGACCTGTATTATAAGGGTATATATTCAGCATTATCAGTGAATACTTTGACTTATAAACAACCCAGTTCTCTCTCTCATCACCTAAGGCAGCCTTACAGAAAATACAGCCTTCAAAGCCCTTACTAGCCTTAAGTATATACTTCATTCTCCAGGGAGACCAGAGTACATACCACAAACTACATCCCTAACTTAAACTACAATAAATTACTTAATAAGTGATGAAATTATGGAAAGAATTAAGTCTTGAGGTATGAGTACGGCTACGATGTAACCTAGTAGTATAAATGATATGTGAGGCAGAGCTGGTGTAATTAGAATTCTGTCACTAGGCTTTAAATGGCCCTTTAAAACAAGTTCTTTAATTTGCTCCTTAATCTTGAGCTCCTTAGGCTCATCATCAAATGATAACCTACACTTAAACTGCTTTTTTAATGGATCATAAGGTATTGTTAAGGGATATACGAACTTACTCCTTAAATATTTAGCAATATTTACAGGCTTACCCAATATCATTAGAAGCTTAGCCGATTTAATCCCCTCAATGCACTTAATGGTCTTAAAGAACTCTCTATATAGACATAGATTCATTAATGCGTAGTAAATCATTAATACAAGAGGCGGTATTAATGATATTATTAACGTAATTAGTGATATTGGAAAGATCTTGAATTTAGGATGTGCTAGTCCTATAAGGAGTAAGGCAAGGAAATCAGCACCACCCATTAAGTTAAAGAAGCTTAAGATAAGAACTAGGATTGCAGGGAGTAAGGATAGGATTAAGTGAACTACATCGTAGTTACCGCTTATTAAATTAATGACTATTGAGAAAGCTATCGCAGGTGTCCAGACTAACTCATGAACCTCCCTTGTCTTGATATCCTTATATGCTGCGTATGTTAACGTAGCTACTACTAGGGCTATTATTACGTACCCACCAATTGCGTTAATTACTATCGTGTTGCACCCGTTACTCCTCTATATCCCTAATACCTGCATCAGTTATTACAAATACAGCTTCACTTTCAGGTAAATGAGGTGCGTCAACTATTCTAGCGATCCTCCTATTACCTCTACCTCTTCTTAATTGTACTCTTACTCCTGGTGCATGAGCTAAGACATGACCTCCAACAGCTATCGTTGGGTCACCGTAGAATACGTCTGGTCTAGCCATTACCTGATTCGTTACCACTACAGCTACATCATATATCTCAGCGATTCTAGCTAATTGGTGTAGATGTCTATTGAGCTTTTGCTGTCTTACTGCCAAGTTCTCTCTACCAGGGTATTCAGCTCTAAAGTGACCAGTTACTGAGTCAACCACGAGTAGCTTAATGTTCTCCTTAGGTATTAAGTCCATAGCTTCCTCAACTATGGCCATTTGGTGATCGCTGCTTATGGCTCTTGCCCATATTATGTTACTCATAGCTTTGTCAGGGTCTAGACCCACAGCTCTAGCCATGGCTTCAACTCTTTCCCATCTAAACGTCCCTTCACTATCTATGAATAATGCCTTACCCTCTAGACCTCCCTTTTCCCTAGGTAGCTGAACATTTACTGCTAACTGCATACATATCTGAGTTTTACCTGTGCCATATTCACCAAAGAACTCAGTTATAGTCCTAGTTTCAACACCTCCACCTAACAACTCATCAAGCTTCCTAGAGCCGGTGGTTATTCTGCCTATATTTAACCTCTCCTTCTTAAGTTCTAAGGCTGTCATGAACCTCAAACCTAAGGCATCTCTTGCTTTACTTATTATCCTTTGAGCCGTAGGCACAGGTAACCCAACGACGCTTGCTAATTCATTGATATTAGCAACAGCTATAGCCTCTAACGTACGGTATCCTGCCTCCTTTAGCTTATTGATTATCGATGCACTTAGACCTAAATCCTCAATACTCCTAACCTTACGTGAACTCATTACCTTCCTACCCACTATAAGCAGGTTTAATTGAGCTATTAAATTTTGGTGAGATAAACGCCTACAAAGCCCTTATGTGCTTAAGTACATCAAGTAGTAATATGTTAATACCTAGTAATAAAAAGTTAATAGTGAATACCTCAACCCGTAGACTTAGGTGAGTAGTAAGTGAGATTACTCTTAATTCATGCTGAGGACTTCTGGTTTAAGGCTAGAGAGAAGGCATTAGATGAGGCTGAAGTTGAGGGAATAATAAGAGAGTATAGAACTAGTAATGCCTTAGTTGTTTTTACGGCGGTTGAGCATAACGACTCACGTGGCGGTAAAGAGTTCATTGACATGGTAGCTAACGAATTAATTGATGTTCTAAGAAAGATTAATGCCTCAGAGATAGTAATTTATCCCTACGCTCACTTAACAAGGAGATTAGCTACACCTTACGAGGCTTTAGACGTATTAAGAAGTTTAGAAAATACCTTAAAAGTTAGGGGAGTTAAGGTCATAAGAGCTCCTTTTGGGTGGTATAAGGCATTCTCCATAAGATGTTATGGTCATCCACTTTCAGAGCTCTCTAGGGAATATGTGCCTGCACCAGAGGCTAGGAGAAGGATTGTAGAGCGTAGGTATTACGTTTTGACACCGCAAGGTGATATATATGATGCTAAAGATTACCGTACAGATGATGAGGAGTTAAGGATATTGATAGAAAAGGAGGTATTTAAGAGAGAGCTTCCTGGGGGTAAACCCAAAATAGTGGAGATATGTAGGAAATTTGGTTTTGAATGGGAGTCTATGTCTGATGCTGGTCATATGAGATATGGACCCCACGCGACCGTCATCCTTGAAGCGGTCATGGAATATTCATGGATGGTAGCAAAGTCATTAGGCATACCTGTGTTTAGGGTTAGAGGTACGAACATGTTTAACCTTAGGTTTAAACCTGTTAAGGAGCATGCTGACCTATTTGGTGATCGTCTCTATGAGATAGAGACGGATAGTGGTAGGCTCGTACTAAGATATGCGGCATGCCATCAACAATTCGCCATGATCAAAGACTGGATAATAAGCTATAAGGATCTACCCTTTGGCGCTTTCGAATTAGCTGATAGCTATAGATATGAACAAAGTGGTGAGGTAATGCTATGTTTTAGGTTGAGGAAGTTCTATATGCCTGACCTACATATATTCACTAGGGATTTAGAGGAGGCTAAGAAGATTTCCTTAAAAGTTCAGGAGAAGATTCTTGAGGAAATAAGAAAGCTTGGTAGAAATTACGTAGCAATATACAATGTTACTGAGGATTTCTTTAATGAGCATAGGGATTATCTTATAGAGCTTGTGAGAAGAGAAGGAAGACCTGCACTTATTGAAGTATTACCATCTGGGATATATTACTGGGTTTTAAATGTAGAATACAATATCATAGATACCTTAAAGAGGCCGAGAGAGATTGCAACGTTCCAAATTGACATAGGTAATGCTAAAAGATTCGGAATAAGATATATTGATGAAGAAGGCAATGAGAAATACCCCGTGATAATACATACTGCCATAATAGGTGGTGTCGAGAGATACATATACACAGTATTTGATACGGCATTACAAAACGAATTAAAAGGTAAGATACCTGCATTACCTACATGGCTATCACCAATACAGGTTAGGGTCATACCAGTAAGTAAGCAATTTATGAGTTATGCCGAGGAGGTATTAAAGAAGCTTATTAATGCTAGAATTAGGGCTGATATCGATGATAGGGATTTAAGCTTAGGTAAGAAGATTAGAGAAGCAGGTATTGAATGGATACCCTATATTGCTGTTATAGGATCCAGGGAGAAGGAAACAGGAACAGTTAACGTAAGGATTAGGCATAAAGGTATTCAGAAATCTATGAAAGTAAGTGAGCTGATAAACATGATTAAGGAGGAGATTCAGGGTTATCCACAAGTGGATTCAGCATTACCCACACATTTAAGTAGAAGACCAACACTTCATTACCTAAGAGAGGTTGAATTTAAAAGCTAGTACATTATATTAAGGACGATATGTAGTTATAATGTGAAGTGATGAACGTTGCCGGCTCTGATTGATGATGTGATGAACCTCCACTGATTAGTTGTTTCACTCCTCAACCCTACCTAGTATTTCATGAAATGTATTTCTACCACATTTCTTACAGTAATGGTATAGTCTCTTGAAATCTGATATGTCGTAACTAACCTTAAGGACCCATTCATACCCACATACACTACACCTAAGCTTCCACGAAGTCAAGATTCAACCCTTAACTACATTACGTTAAAAGTTATTAACCCTCTCATGAAGGATTTATCGGCAAATGACTGGAGGTGGGCCCGTAGCTCAGCCAGGTAGAGCGGCGGACCCAGCTCAAGGGGCCGATGCTCCAGTCCTCGATACGGGTCTATAGACCGTAAGGGATGATAGAATTAATACGTAGGAGAGACCCGTAGGTCGGGGGTTCAAATCCCCCCGGGCCCACCACATCTAAGTAACGGGCCCTAAGCGACCGAACCCCCAATAATTCTATTTACACTGCAATACACTTAAGAAGGGGGAATATTTATGGGTGAACCGAGGAGGGAGGTAATACCTGGCGTTACCAAACTCTACATGAGAATCCCACTCGATAGAATAGGTGTCTTGATAGGGCAGAAGGGCGCTGTATTAAAGGAGTTAGAAGCTAGAACAGGAACTAGGATAAGAGTTGATAGTGATAATGGAAACATTGTTATAGAGCCCATATCACCCTCAACACCTGTGTATAATCTACTTAAGGCACGTGATTTCATCAGAGCCATAGCAGCAGGTTTTTCACCGGAAAGGGCTTGGAGGGTACTTGAAGAAGATCAAGTCCTGATAGAAATAGACCTTAAGGAAGTAGTAGGTAATGCTCAAAGTCATTTAACAAGAATTAAGGGAAGGATTATAGGTGAGGAGGGTAGGGCTAGAAAGAATCTTGAAATGATGACAGGAACTTACATAAACGTTTATGAAGATAAAGTAGCAATCATTGGAGATTACGAATCAGCTCAAGTAGCTAGAGAAGCTATAGAAATGCTTATCCAGGGTAGGCAGCACTCAACAGTATATAAGTATGTTGATAGAGCTATGAGGGAGATTAAGAGAAGGAGACTGACAAGCTTATGGAGTAAGGACATATTTAAGTAGGTCCAAACGTAGATTTACATGTGATGAGTTGCGTCCTAGCTGATGGTTGATGAGGGGCCAAAGCGCTGACTATCCTTACTAATCATCGATACTTAACAATTATTATGTTAAGTATTTAGAGAGGTCTATGACGTTACGTACTTAAACATTTCATCTACATCTGGTAATCCTCTTATACCTAGCTCCTTAACAAAGTATCTATATAAATTGCCCAAATCCCTCCTCAGAAAGTTTAGAGCATTTGGATGGCTTATCTTAACTGCTTGACTTACATCGATTATGTAATATTTATCACGCCATATCATTACATTATACTCACTTAAATCACCATGAACTAGTTCAGCTTTAGTATACATCTTCTTAACGTCTTCAAGTAAATTCCAGAATAGTTGCTCATACTCATCATAATCCAAGAACACTTCCTTAAGAAGTGGTGCTCTTACACCCTTCTCTCCAATAAACTCCATAACTAATATGTTCTCATGTTGGGCTATAGGCTTTGGTACTGATACATTAGCTTCATACATTAGCTTATAATTCCTAAATTCCTTTCTAGCCCATAATATCATTAACTTTCTCGTAGATCTAGGTATATTTCCCTCAAATCTTGGATCACCTCTAATGTACTTAATAAGTCCTTTCCGAAATTCCGACGTTGATGTGAGGTATATCTTAACAGCTAAGTCTTCACCTTTAGTATTAACACCCCAGTAAACCCTAGCCTCCTTGCCTGCACTAACTACTCCTTTAAGTTCATATAGAATACCCTTCCTTACAAGTTCTAAAACCGCTAATATGGTTGCTCTATCAAATACTTCCTCTAAGGTCTCAAAGAGATCTTTATCTACCTCACGTCTCTCCTTACCTGTAAGCCTATAATACATATCTAGGTATTTGTCAATGTCCTTTTTAGTCACATAACACCCTCAAATTCTAGAAGACTCGGATCTAAATAACCCATCTCTATAAGCTTCTTTCTTTCCTCCCTTGAATATTTATAAAGAACGTCACCTCTTTTATCATCAAACTCCCAAATACCTAAGAGTACTACGTCCTTAGGGTTTATCCAGACCCTTCTACGCATCCTACCAGGTATACGTGCCCTACGTTCCTTTCCATCCATACATATTACCTTCACGTAGTTAGCACCTATCATTTCCGTTACGACACATATTACTTGGCCTTCTTCAGTAGGTAAGACTAACTCCTTAGCCTCCTCTTCACCTTTCTTTTTCTTACCCACTTGATCCTCACCTTCATCTTAAAAGATATACTTCACCTTTATAAATTAGTAGTTTAACTTCTGACCCTAAGTTCTTAAGTATTGAAGCTTTAACTCTATAGATAGAGCCGCTTACTACGTCTTGAACTATTACATAACCTCCTTCATAATTGAGTATCCTACCTTTAACTAAGGCGTAGTCTTTAGGGCTTAACTTATTAAATCCTCTACTCCATAGTTCATCATACGAAATCTTACCTACTAATCCACTACGTAAGAACCTTACAGCGACGTGATTATCCTTTACGTCAAGCACTAACGCTAAATCCTCATTACTTATAGTTATCACATCACCTACTTTAAGTACGGGTAAGCGTACGGCTATAGTTAATTTTGAGTGTTTTTTACCGCTAACATAACCTGCATTACTCCAGGATTGAATAATCTTGGCACCATACTTCTTTTTAATAATGTTTGCTAAGTACTTAGCAATACTCTGATCAAGAAATTTTAAATTAAGACCCTCCTTGACTTCCTCGATATCCGATAAGGACTTAAAAATTTTTTCATTACTCATTATAAGCTTAATTATCTTTCTATTTAATGATCTATCAATACCCCCAACATATCTAATCTGGACTAAGGCCTCATAAGAACCCACCTTAACCTTTATACACCTAGGACATAATCTCCGTTTAATCCTTACATTAATTAAGGATTCCTGAATTATCTTGTTACCTCCATACCAACCTTCAACAGCTAGTTTAACCTTACTATTCATTAATTCCTTAACTCTTATCCTTACTTCACTAAATCCTTCATAGAGATTTTCACGTTTAATTAAGAGTTTATTTAGATAGTACTCTAGGATATTCTCCATATTACCTTCAATCATTATCCACCTACTACCTAGCTGTACTGATCCGCATGAAGGACAGATAGTCAATTCTATTTTGGACGGTAGCTTAACTATGCTCCTTTCTCTTAAGAAGCATTTAGGGCATAAACCGTCAATTATGGGATATCCTGGTCTTTCCTCAGCACCACATCTTACACAAAATCTTCTCCCCATAGCTATAACCTCACTAATTGGGCGTAAGGTATACCAGATATTCTAAGAATTGCGTCTGGATGTATAACCTTAGATTTAAGAGCTATGTTAACGGCTCTCTCACCAACAATTAAGGCAGTATATGCTTTCTCAATGTAGTCAATAACTTCATCGGGATCTACGAGGAAACCCTTGAAGAACTCTTCATTTATTACTAATACCTTATCACCTTCACGAAAAACCTTTCCAAGTAATTCAGCATCACATACCGCTACTACAGTCTTAGTACCTAATTCATCATCGACCTCCATAACCTTAACATATAGCTTTCCTTTCTCTTCTTTCACATTAACACCTTACCTTAGATAGGCTTAACAGGTGTTTCAGCACCACAGGCTAAACACCTTATAATCCATATCTTCCCTCTCTTCTTTAATTCTGTTTGGTATGATCCGCAAGTACTACATCTTACGTACATATCGAGGAACCTCTTAAACAAAGTATTGATTGTTTGAGTTGATACCCTTGAGTAAATTATGAATACTCCTGAATCATCTATTGAGCCTCTAGCAGCTAATTCTTTAAGTAGGTATCTCGCACATATACGTGGTTCTCTTAGTATGACGTCGCATACCTCCTTGAAATTCTTAATATGTGTTTGGAGCCCTACATGTACTATGTTTAATGAGGGGATATCTAATGTTTGTTGTGTAGGCGTTTTTGAGGGTAGTTTAGAATATAGTCTATCAAGCAGCCATTCATAATCTAGTACGTCACCTTTGCCACTCATTCATTACCCCATAAAGATTCCCTCTGAAGTTTTTAAGCTAATTTAGTTAGATTTTCCTAAGGAAATGGTGGTATGAAGGTATACTTTGAAGTTTACGGATGCACTCTAAATAAGGCTGATACATCGCTAATGAAGTCACTAATCATTAAGGCAGGTCATGAGATAAGTTACAATATTGAACAAGCTGATGTCATAGTTATAAATACATGCACCGTTAGGAAGGATACCGAAGAGAGGATGTTGAGAAGGATTAGATATCTCCATGATTACGCTCTTAAAAATGGTAAAAAGCTGATTGTTGCCGGATGTATGGTATCAGCACAACCATACACCGTACTTAAGACAGCACCTTTAGCATCACTATTGAGCCCTCAAAACATAACTAGGATAGTTGAGGTTATAGAATCTAATAATAAACTAATGCTCATTAGGGGAGAACGTGATACTAATTACCTAAGCATCCATATGGAAGGTGTAATAGCAGCGATACCTATTGCTGAAGGCTGCCTAGGCGACTGTTCATTCTGTATAGTCAAGATAGCTAGAAGAAGACTAATGTCGTATAAGCCGCAATTAATCATAAGAGTCGTTAGGGATGCTATAGCAAGAGGTGCTAAGGAAATAGAGTTAACGGCTCAAGATACTGCTTCCTACGGTAAGGACTTAGGACATGTTAGACTTCACGACTTAATAAACGCCATAATAGATGAAGTTAAAGGTAATTATTACATTAGGATAGGTATGTCCAATCCGGATACGTTAAGCGAAATTTTAGATGGGGTCTTAGAAGTCTTAAGAAATCCTAAGGTGTATAAATATCTTCACATACCACTTCAATCAGCTGATGATAAAGTGTTAAAGATAATGAAGAGAAGGTATACCTATGATGATTTTAAAGCCTTGATTAAGGAATTAAGGAGTAAAATACCTGAAATATCTATAGCTACGGATATAATTGTTGGTCATCCAGGAGAGGATAATGATGCATTTGAACGTACGGTAAAGGCTGTAAAAGAGCTAATGTTTGATAAAGTTCATCTAGCCCAATACACTATCAGACCTAGAACTGAAGCTGCCTCAATGCCCCAGATACCTGAACCTGAGAAGAAGAGAAGATCAATAATCCTCAGCAAGGTTATTGAGGAAGTAGGAAATACAATCAATCGTGAATACCTAGGTAAGTATGTTAAGGTCCTATTAACGCATAGGTCATTTAGAGGTGATGTAATAGGTAGGACAGTAAATTATAAACCTGTTGTATTACGTGATAGTACATTGAGTTTAGGGTCAGAGGTTTACGTAAGAATAACTGATTACACATTCTTTGACTTGAGAGGTGAGTATTTAGAGTAATCCCTTAGCTCTTTCTTCTCTCTTCTTCAAGCCTAGATTCAAAAAGTCTCCTCCACTCATCCTCACTTAAACTCTTGTAGCTATCTTTAAGTACGTACCTCTTATCACGGTTCTTCATAAAGTAGTAAATAGCGTAGCTACAGATAGGGACGATTTTTAATCCTTTTGTCTCTGCATATTTAATAGCTTCTTCAACAAGTCTACGTGCATACCCTCTACCTCTATACTTTTCAGGCGTGAAGGTTTCGTTAAGGTAAAGTATATTTCCTTTCTCTTCAACAGCTAAGTAGGCTTTACTCCCATCCTCAAATCTAATAAAGAATACTGAACCTCTCTTCAGTACATTGACTTCACTCACGTTTTAACCCTCACTTACATGTGATTAGTGTTAATATCTATTTTATGATATGCTTTTTGAGAAATATGCTTTAAATCCTTGAGGGTCTTCAATCTTAACCATTATAGCCTTTAAATTACTTACATTAATATTGCTCATTCTTAATGTATTTATAACTTCATCAGCTATATGCTTAGCTAAGTTCTCAGCAGTAGCTTCACCATCAATTGCATAGGTTTTAACATTAACGTTTACAGGTGCTTTAAAACTTACTTTACCTAAATGTTCTTTAGGTATTAAAATGGAATTATTAATCTTATTAATTACACTATTAACTATTCTTTTAAGCTCGAGAAAGTCTATTACGTACTTATTTATGTGTTTAGCCCTAAAGCATACGCTAATTTTATAAGTATGACCGTGAAGTACTCTTTCATTCTCTACTTCCGTGTAATGAACGATGTTTACATATATATTCGTCACACATGTTGAATATGTCATATTACATCCTCACATACTGACTTACTTAATGGTTTTAAAGATCTAGAAATACACTCCATTACCTCGGGGTGATCAATAAGCCTAGCTAGGCCCTCGTTCTCATAACCTGAAACACCGTCATATATGAAAAGCCTCTCCTCGTGAGTATCTCTAATACAGAATACTATATAAAGTGGGTAGAATACTAGTGACATAC
>CAZUAD010000038.1:11813-12276 GCA_964618155.1 uncultured Desulfurococcaceae archaeon | reverse complement strand
AACATATATTTATGAAACTTTGATAAATATATATTGGAATACCTAAATTATTCTCTCAATTGTTTAAGTTCATAATGAATTCTGTTATCTTCTATAGTTATCAATGTATAAAAGCCTTTACGTAATGGTCCAGGATTTATTACAATACTTTCCCCAATCTTATCAATGCCTCTAGCTTCATGTATATGACCTGAGAGTACTAGGATAGGCTTTAAATCTTCGATGAATTTTCTAATGGTTTTAGAACCTACATGAATACCCTCGAATGTTATATCTACTTTAGTACCGTAAGGTGGTGTATGTGTAAGTAGAATTAAGTTCTCCTTGCCATATCTACTTAACTCCTTTAATATATTACTTATTAATTCCTTGAAGTCGTTTTCACCTAATTCAAACGGCGTTAAGAATGGTGAGTAAAGACCTCCACTTAAACCTGCTATGACAAATTCCTTAAACTTTACGG
>CAZUAD010000038.1:7708-11803 GCA_964618155.1 uncultured Desulfurococcaceae archaeon | reverse complement strand
CGGTATTACCGTGTAAACATGTGAGTTCAGGATATTCTTTACGTATAGTCTCTATGTACTCAGGTATATCCATATTACCAAGAACCATTACAATCTTAACACCTAAATCTTTAGAAGCACTATCTAAAACGTTAAGAACGTCTCTAATATTACTCCCATAATCTGATAGATCGCCTGCAATAAGCATTAAGTCGTAACTATGCTTAAATATAAGATCTCTTAACACCCTATAATTTCCATGAATATCACTTATTCCCAGAATCCTTAACTCATGCAAGACGTAATCACCCGGAGTTGTTTATTCTTAGGTGTAAATAATTAATTAACTTTCTTGAGGTTATCATCTTGAAATTAGTTGGTAAGATCATGCGTAGAGTAGTAGTAATGCTCTTAATACTGCTGATAATTATTGGTATGTTAGTAACTCTTAACTTAATCCCATCCCATATACAAGGTATTAATCAGTCGTTAAACCTTTATACTAATGAACGTATAACTGAAAGCACTAGCACTTCGTATATTGGAGTAAAAACTTTAACGAAGTATCGATTAAATGGGAGCGCTAGTAAAGTTAGCGTAGTGACTAAGCAAATTCCTAACGAAACCAGAGTACGGTATAATGCTAGAATTAAAAATCAAAGTTTAACACCATCAAATATAGTAAGAAGCATAACCTATGCTAATATTACAAAAGAAAAAAGGTTAAAGAAGAATGTTACAGAAATTGTTAAGACTACAACTTGCTCCTCTAATATAACAATGAGTTTTAAGCATAACCTAGAATACGAAAAAGTTAGTAAGGTCTTTGTAACAAGTGTAAGATTAGTAAATGTAACTAATTTACATACTATGATAAAGGACTTAAGCAAGAAATATCCTGCGGTAATAGCTGTTAGAGAGGGCTACCTTATAGTCTATGCTAAAGGACTCATACACTCACTCGCATTATATGAAAATGGACGTGAAATACCGTCCTACATCTTAACTTCATTAAGTAGCAGTAAATCCAACATAATCGAAGCTGATTACGCACTCGTAAGTAGTAACATGACAGTTCTCTTCTTTAAGATAAATCGCTTACTTAAAGTATTAGGTAAGGGGAATTTTACGGCTATTCTATGGACAGGTTATAGATGGAGACCTGTTGAAACACTTAAGACCAACTTAATCATCTCTGAAAATAATATAACGGTAACCAGCCCCACCCTAATACATAGACCAGTTACTATGGTATGTGGTGGTGAATATGGTGTCGATGTCTCAAGTTATTTAACTAGTCTGGTATGTTATCACTCAAATAACATCCTTGATGGACTAAGAGAGATCATTAAGAATAGGTTGAAACTCAATATAGGAGGTAAGAATTTAGATCTAACTAACGTCATATGGTACATACTTAGATGGATTGAGGAGAACATAGCTTACGATTATGAGAAAGAGTTAGCTGGTATTAAGTACATCAATAACCCACTAACAACTATAAGTAGAGGTAAGGGGACATGCATAGACTACGCAATATTGACGTCAGCACTTTTACAATCCCTTAACGTAACACCAACGTACATACTAATGTTTAGGAATTTTAACCATGCAGTCGCAGCTATATCACTTAACAATACCCTCTTCATATTAGATCAACAATTACCCCCTATTGAACTTCAGGACTACATTGAGTACATACTAAATAGTAGTAACGTAATCATTGATTTAATCGAAATAGAAAGCGCAGGTAGTGAAGTAATTATACACATCAGCAATAATTTAAGACTTAGCCATGTAGTAGATACGTATCCGAATGACACATTACCTAACCTAAGCACTAATGTAGCCTTAGCCATTAAACAATTCCTTAAGTACTATAATGTCAGCTTAATTATTGAGTCTCGATTAAAGAAATTTATTGAGTACAAGCTATTAGGAACAGAACTAAGGTTATATTTAAAATCATTAGGCGGATTACCAGTTAAAGCTAATACTTCGTTAACTAAGCTATATAGCCCATTATTTAAGAGGCAATGGATTCGTTACTTAGCATATAGATTCATAAATATTATTAATGAATTCATTAAGAGTAGACCAAACGTTACAACATACTATTTCTGGAGTTTAGTAAGTGATGATAAGTTAATGATAATAATTACCACCTATGAGCTACCCTTAATAGCCAAGGTGAGAATTAATGATAAACTGATTATTAATGTATCATCGGATGAAACCATAAAGTCTATTTCATTGATACTTTATGACCTTGAGGCGAAACCTATAGCTGGATTAGCTCCTGAAGGATATAGGTACATAGGTATAAGGACTTTAGAAGTAGTTAAGTGGGATATCAAGGGTAATAAGGCATACATACTATTAGATTTAGACAAACTTAAAATGATGTTACAACCAGCTAGGTATATAATAGGTCTATGGATAAATCATAATCTTGTAGATTGTTTTAAACTATCCCTTAATCTAGAAAGCACTTAGCCTATACTTCGGTGAGTTAAAAAATTAAACTTCTAGAGATTCAATTCGTTGAGGTGAGTATTTTGGTTAAAGTAAGAGTATCGTATATATCATTAACTGCCGAAATCACTGGAAGACGATCTGAGACAATAGAATTGAAAGGTGATGGTATAAAATTAAGCGATCTGCTAAATGAATTATTTAGGAGATACCCTAAGCTTAGAGATCTTAAATCAAAACTAAACATTTTGATACTTATTAATGGTAACTCTGTTAAAAACCATAATATGAAGTTAATTGATGGAGATGAAGTAGCGATATTGCCGCCAACGTCTGGTGGTTAAAATGGATGTGGAAGTCAAAATAATACGTAAACCCATTGATGTTAATAACATTCTTAATAAGCTAATGTCTATATCGAATGAGGAAGGCTCTATAGTTATGTACCTAGGCTTCGTTAAGTCGTTAGTAAATAATCATAGAGTATATAAATTAATATATGAGGCGTATGAGCCGTATGCTGAAAAAATTCTTGAAGAAAACGTTAAGTCATGCTTGGATGAGGATATAACACATGTAAAAGTATTCCATAGAATTGGTGATTTAAAACCGCATGACCCAGTTCTTTACATATTCGTTGTAGCTAAAAAGAGAGATAAGGCTTTTAAGGCAGCCAAAGAGATCTTAGAACGAATCAAGAGGAATGTTCCCATATATAAATTAGAAGTAAGGGACGATGGTGAATACTGGGTAATAGGAGATGGTTTAAGGATTAGGAAGGGGTTATGGTCAAGTAGTGGGTGACACCTTCAATATACCTAACTCAATTCTATACATACATGCTCTACATACTTCATGTGGTGTTGGCTCACCGCATATCTTACAAGATCTTAACTTAACATCATGACTACCTCTATGCTTAAGCATATCCAATACTGTTAGAAGTGATCTAAGTAATCCGTATTTAATGCCTGGTTGCTTCTCCTCTAGCTGATTTAACTGCTTCCTTATCAGCCATCTAATGTTTGTTTGAGCATAGGGGCATTCAACAAAGTGCTTAGGGTATATACCATTCAAAATAGCATATAGGGCAGTTTCCTTCTCTAAGACCTCAAAGAAAGGTTTTACCTTTCTAACAAACTTGGGATGCTGTCCTCCCAAGGTTGCTGGGCTTAACCTAAGTATCTTATCCCAGCTATTACGTATTATGTTCATAATGAATGTCTGTACCACATCATCAAGATTATGTGCAGTAGCAAGTACCGTTCCACCCATCATTCTAGCATATTTATTAAGTAAGTATCTACGCATTACACCGCAGTAACTGCATGGTAAGTAAGGTAATCCTTTCTCCTTACCTAACTTAACCATATCATCAAGCGTATACCCAAATTCTTCCTTGAAACTAATTACCCTATAATTTACCTTATATTCATTAACAAAACTAAGAAAGTCCTTTATTGTAAACTCTCTATAACCCTTAATACCCTCATCTATAAGTAACGCGGTAATTTTCCATGTTGGGACCTTTTTAGATAGGTTTATTAAGAAGTGAAGAAGAGAGAGTGAATCTTTACCTCCAGAAACGGCAACTACGATATGTTCCTTAGAGCCGAACATACCATACCTTCTAATAGTTCT
>CAZUAD010000038.1:0-7698 GCA_964618155.1 uncultured Desulfurococcaceae archaeon | reverse complement strand
ATCAACTTTAGATACGTAGACTGCTGGCTTACCGCAAAAGCTACACTTAACCACCAGAGACCACCGGGTAAAGCACTACGAAGTCCTCATCACTAATGTAATCCTCTTCGGTAATTACTTGACCCGACTTAACAACTACGTATTCCTCAGTAGATAAACCTAGTTTAAGTAGTAATTCCTTAACTTTAATCTTACCTACTCTTAACTCAACAACTTCGCCATTTAATTTCTTAACCTTAACCATATACAACCACATATTACGTACTTATGTAACATATAAAGCTAGTCTGTATAAACTGTTAATTAATAGATCCTACAATATTATCTTAGGGCGGTGTTATGCCTAATAAAGAGGTTAGAGCAGCTCAAGCTGCCTTATGGGGTTTTTATCCTATTAGAAGGGAGTCGTTACTTAATGAGTTAAGAAGGTGTTTTGAGGACAAAAAATGGGGACCAGGAGGTCATCCTAGGGGTTTCATTGGTGAAGTTAAAGTTATAGGAGGGGTAGCTCCACATGCTGGGTACTCATACTCTGGTCCATGTGCTGCACATCTTTACAAAGTTATAGGTGAGAATGTTAGAGACGTAGATACCGTGATAGTTATTGGAACAAATCATAGTGGGTTGGGCGGCTCAATAACAACTACTAAGAGATTTATATGGTCAACACCATTGGGTGAGATAGATGTCGATGATGAGTTCATAGATGAATTATTAAGGATACACTCTGTAGTTGATGAGCCATTAGCCCATATGGAGGAACATTCGGTTGAGGTTCATCTACCCTTCCTTCAGTACGTTTTAGGTAAAGACTTTAAGTTAGTTCCCTTAGTTGTTAAAGAGTTAAGTATTGAAATATTAAGGGGTATTGCTAAGGCCATTAGGGAAATAAGTGAGAAACTTAGGAGGAAAGTACTACTTATAGCCTCATCAGATTTCACGCATCATGGTCCCATGTACGGTTATGTACTATATACTAAAGACGTTGCACTAAATGTTAGGAAGTTAGATATGAGCTTTATAAACCACATCTTAAGACTAGATACCGAAGCATTTATTGAAGAGATAAAGAGGTATAGAGCAAGTGTATGTGGGCCTGGTGCCATAGCCATAGTCATGGAATACGTTAAAGATGTTGGAGGAAAGGCTAAACTCCTTAAGTATTACAACTCAGCTGAGCTAACTGGTGAAGAAGATATAGCTGTAGGGTATGCATCCATAGTCTTTACTTACTAAGTACACACTACTGAAATGCGTGGGAAGAGATATTAAGACTGTACCTCAACACATCTTAGATGATGAGAAGAGGGTCTAGTGATTGATGAACTCAGCTGGAAGGGCTGATAAACATAATCTACTAAGAGCATTAACGCTTTACGGTCTAATACTCACAATAATTTCGTTAATTCTCGTCATCACATATAAATACTACACAGCCAAACTAGACATACTAAGATTACTTGTAGTATCTTCTTTCACAACAATAGTATTATTACTGATAGCTAGAAGTTTAAGAAGTGGCTTAGTACTTGAGTATGCGGTAATTACTTCATTATATGGCTTCTCGATTATATTCATGAGCTATGAGTACCTAGTACTAAGGTCAAGAGATGTAGATGTCACTATAATCCCCTTACTCAACATAATTAGACATGAAGGTAGGTACGCCTTAAGTATTGATTTAGGCCAACTAGTGTTGGTAATAGCATTAGTTTTAACAGCAATTAAATTAAGAGGTAAGGGTCGTAGTTAATTTAGAATATATTTTTAAACCTCACAAATAATAATGCCATAACGGGTGCCGCGGTAGTATAGCCCGGCCAAGTATGCGGGCCTCTCGAGCCTCATACCTGCGTGGGGAAAGCCCGTGACCCGGGTTCAAATCCCGGCCGCGGCACCATTAACTTTTACCTTTAACCTTACTAGCTACTTCCTCTGCTATCTCCTTAGTCTTCTTACCACTTACCTTAAGATAAGATCTAAGGACTTTAACTTTGATCACGTTTAATGAATCTAACTGCCTCTTTATCTCATTAATTACACCTTCACTAATACCTGACTTACCTATCCTTACGTGAGCTTTACCGTGTATAACCTTCTTAATCACTTCCTCCTTGGGCATGGTATCCTACTCACCCATCCACATAGTAAACATCTCCTAACTACTATAACAAATTTCCTATTACCCCTTAATCTTACCGTACACGTTATGCCTGGTATTAATGGTATGTGGCAATTCTTACAGATTCCCCTCCTCAAGATTAACGGTTTTCTGATATTTGCCTTACTAATTAAGTTAAGTGCTATATCGATATACCTCCTAGCTCTATCAAAATTACTTCTCTTAACCTCCTTTACTGCTTGAATGTAAAGTATTCTTACACGTTGTAGAGCTAGATCCTTAAGTAGCTTTCTCACATTAATACCCATGGAGAGGTGTAGTACTTGACTATTATAAGGTTAATACTAGCTGAATCTTCAATAGAGTTAGTACCTAGAGATATAATAGGTCATCCATCAGTTCTTAAGACTGCTAAAAGAAGGGGTAAAAAGCCGGCAGAGATTCTATTGGATGTCTCGCTTCATTATCATGCAATGAAGAAGTTAAGGGATAGACATAAAAGGGGTAGACCTGACATAGTACATGTATCACTTCTTGAAGCACTCTCATCGCCTTTAAACTTAGAAGGTAAACTTGAGGTAATAGTACATACTATATCAGACTATGTAATTTTCATAGACCCTTCAACCAGAATACCTAGAAACTACAATAGATTCGTAGGTCTAATGGAGCAATTACTACTCAAAGGAAGGGTTCCTCCTGATAGTGATAAACCATTAATGACAGCAGTTTCAATGAATTTTGAAGGACTTATTAGTGAGTTAGGCGTAGATGGAGTAGTGCTACTAAGTGAGGAAGGAGAAATAGTCAGCCCTGGGGTCGTGTGTGATAAGGCATTGAAGGAAAACTTACCAATAGTTATAGGTGGGTTTCCTCATGGCGATTTTAGTGAGAGTATTAAGACATTTGCTAAGTATCAGTATTCAATCTACCCTAAACCATTAGATACTTGGATTGTGGTCTCAAGGGTACTTTCAGCTTGCGAAAAAAAGCTTGGAATTTTACCTTAACGACTTTACAATATTTACTTGGGTTTAGTGGCTTCTTCATAGTAGGGGTTTAAAACCTCCCACTTACCTTTATAGAGTATCTTTAACTGCCTTTCTGGACCCGTGTTGTCTGCTATCAGCTTGCCTCTTCTTATTACATAAAGTGGTGGACCTAAAATTCTTAAAACATCGATATCAGTATAACCGTTAAGGATTAGCAAATCTGCTCTCTTACCTTCTTCAATTCCATACTCTTCGTAGCCCTTTCTCCATGCTTTAGCAGCGTTGTAGGTTATTAGATCTAAGACCTTAAATAGATCTTCCCAGCCAAGAATTTGATCTACATGAATGGCCATAAAGAGAGCTTGAAGCATATCCCCAACCCCCAATGGATACCAAGGATCCATTATGCAGTCATGACCTAGAGCAACGTTTATACCATTATCTAAGAACATTTTTATTGGCGCCATACCTCTCCTCTTAGGATAGTAATCAAAACGTCCTTGCAGATGTATGTTTATTAAGGGGTTAGGAACTATTGTTATACCTGCTTTTCTGATTAAAGGTAGTATTCTATATCTGTATGCTGCATCCCAACTATGGCTTGCAGTAACATGTCCTGCAGCAACCCTTCCTTGCCATTTATACTTTAATGTATACCTAGCCACAACCTCTAAATTCCTAGATATTGGATCATCCGTCTCATCAACATGACCATCAATGTCCTTATCATACTCCTTAGCTAATTCAAAAGCTACCTCTATAGACTTAACGGCATCTTCACGAGTATATTCATTATGCGGTATCATACCTACGTTATCTGCGCCCATTTCTAAGGCTTTTCTTAGATACTCAACATTGTCAGGCTCTGTCATTATACCGTCTTGCGGGAAGGCTGTTACTTGAATATCTATAACATCCTTGAATAACTCCCTAGCCTTAACTAAAGCCCTTACGGTCGTTAAGGTCTTCTCAGTAACGTCTGCATGAGTCCTTATATAGAGAGTTCCGTATGCTACAATCCATTTGATAGCTCTCTCAACACGCTTAATTATGTCCTCCTCACTGATTGTTTTCTTGTACTCAGCCCATATTTCTATACCTTCCCATAGCGTTCCCGACATGTTAAATCTAGGTTTCCCTATAGCGAAAACGGAGTCTAAATGATGATGCATATTGAAGAATGCCGGTGTTACTAACCTACCCTTAGCATCGATTTCTGTCTCGCCGTGACCTTCAACCTTCTCTGAGATCTTCTGTATCTTACCTTCATATATAGCTATATCATAGGTCCTATCATATGGTCTACCGCGAATGCGTGCCCTTCTAATAACTAAATCGTACTTCTCAACCAACTAGAACACCTCACGGTAAAACTATACCCAAAAGAAATTAAATGTTTATTAAGGTCTTTTACACATGCCCTTAGCTAGAGGACTTCACTATTTTACGGAAGCCTCTAATAGAGATAGGGGTGATACCTTAGTCGAAGTATTTGACTTAGTCATCAGAAAAGCACGTACTAGAAGATCCCCTAGTAAGCTTGTTGATATAGCTGTAAAGGATGGCAGGATAGTTAAGATCGAAGAAGGCGTTAAAGGTAAGGGTGAGATTGAGATCGATGCTAAGGGTAGGTTAGTTACTGAGTCCTATGTTAACCCGCATCTACATATGTGTAAGGTGTATACGTTTTTAATGATCGGTGAGGAATCGCTTAGATTGTACCATGAGAAGGGAATGGGTGGAGCTATGACGGCTATAGAACTAGCTGCAGAGATTAAGAAGAAGTATCATGAAAGCTGGATTTATAAAAACGTTAGGAAGGCCGTACTTGAGGCTCTTAAGTATGGCTGTACGGCTATTAGAGCTTTCGTGGATACCGATACTAAGGCCAAGCTTGAAGGTATAAAGGCGTTATTGAGGGTTAAGAATGAATTCAAGAATGTAATGACCATACAGGTAGTTGCCTTCCCGCAAGACGGTGTCATTAGGGATCCTGGTGCTGATGAATACATTAGGAAGGCGTTAGAGATGGGAGCTGATGTTGTTGGAGGTATACCGTGGATTGAGTTTACAGATGAGGATGCTCAGAAGCATATAGATATAATGTTCCAGTTAGCTAAGGAGCTCAATAAGGATGTAGCTATGCTTACCGATGATGCAGGTGATCCAGGATTAAGAACTACTGAAATGCTTGCTAAGAAGGCTATAAAAGAGGGCTGGATCGGTAGAGTTACTGCATGCCATGCTAGGGCGATGGCTCTATATCCTGAACCCTACTTTAGAAAACTTGTAGCAATAATTAAGAGAGCTGGTATGTCTGTTGTCTCAGACCCACATACTGGACCCCTACATGCTAGAGTTAAGGACTTACTAGATCAAGGTGTTAATGTCGCCTTAGGTCAGGACGATATAGCTGATGCGTACTACCCCTACGGTAGAAATCACATGTTGGAAGTTGCATTCCTTGCATCACACATACTATGGTGGACCACCTTAGAGGGTATGGAGAAGATATACGACATGGTGACGACAAATGCAGCTAAGGTCATGAGGCTAAGTAATTATGGCTTATGCGTAGGGTGTGAAGCAAACCTCGTAGTACTTAACGTTAAGTCTGTATATGAAGCTATCTGGTATCAAGATGTTCCTAGATACGTTATAAGTAGGGGTAAATTGGTTACCGAGAACTTTATTGAAACAAAATACTATATCTAAACCTAGTTTTTACCTTAAATCACCACTTACTAAACATTAGGTTACCTATCATAGTTACTGCCTCAATGTACTTAGTTAAGTAGTATTGTCCTAAGGTTGTTGTCTCAAAAATTCTTTGAGTAGTATATGGTGTCCTTCTTAGTAATCCGAGGTTAAGTAGTTCATTGATTACCCTATTACATGTTACCCAGCTAATGAAGCATTTATTACATAACTCAGTTGATTGTGAAGGCTTTAAAGCCTTAGCTAGTATACAGGCATTGATATCTAGACGATCCCTCCTCCTACTTGATGGAGCCATCTTCAATATCTTAACCCCATTACTCCCGATCTTTATATTTATTAACTTAACCCTAAGATTAGCACGTCTTGAGGGCCCATTACTCAATAATCGTTCCAACTCATGAATTACTTCAGTAAATCTTAACCCCTTAATGGTGGCCCTATAAAGCCTTCTTGAATCTGGACCTTCACGTACAGTGATTACTAATCCCTTACTTAAAGCTTCATTTAGATACTTCCTTGTTTGTGGGTAATTTAGTCCTGTAATCATCATTATATGAGTAATACCTCTGTCTTCGGAGCATGCTTCTATGAGTCTTGAGAGTATGACTAAGTAAGCACGTTTACTACCCACATTAGCACCTCAAACTAACCGTGCAAGACTTCCTCTAGTAATTTAATATGTGTTTCCTTCAAGGAAATTATTGAGAAGTTTTGTAGTACATACTTAAAATACATACATTACCTGCCTAGCTATAAATCAGTCTGAAAGTACAGTATTGAAGTTCCTGCAATAGCTACCTCAAAACCTTACTACCTCCTTTAAATACCTTACTAACAACCCTTTACTTAAGGTGCAAAATATGAACATAAAGAAGATAGCCCCAATATTCATGATCCCAGTAATAGTATTAGCAATGACGGGCATAGCATACGCTATGTGGAGTGAAACCCTAAAAGTCAACGTCACCGTAAATACTGGTGAAGTAGACGTTGAGTGGAGTGACTGGTACTGCTCAGACACAGGTGCAGATCCACAAGCTGAAGGCTTCTACAATGAGGAGGGTAAGGATGTAGCTACATGTGACATTGATATAGAAAAAACAGATGATGAAGGTGATGTGATAAAGCTTGCAGTAACGTTAGATAATACATATCCTGGTTACAGCGTTGACGTAACATTAGTAGTCGATAACATAGGTACAATACCTGTAAAGCTTTATAGCCATAGCTTCTCAGGACTTGAAGGTCTACCCTTAGACGTAAGTCTAACAATACCCGAGGATACTCAAATAGATCCTGGAGGCAACGCTACATACATACTACATATAACAGTGTTACAGGGCGCCGAAGAGAATGCTACATACTCATTCGAATTAACCCTAGTGTTCGCTCAGTGGAATGAAGTAGGAGGCTAACATATTTAAGGACTAGGTGGCGACCATGATGAGGGCTATAACAACAATAATAATTTTTACAGTACTCATCCTAGCCCTCTCTACAGCATACGCTATGTGGAGTGAGACCTTAAAAGTTAACTCAACAGTCAAAACTGGAGAGCTTGATTGGGAGATAATGGCTGGATCAGTTATACTTTTGGATGCATGCGGACTACCACCAGGTTACGGTCAATCAGGAGGCAATGACTGGAATGCTTCCTACTTACCAGAGCCAGGTGCTGAACAACTTGATAAGGACGTAGGCTGTACTGAGGTCGAGTTAATTGATACTGATGATGATGGTGATTATGACACATTGAATATAACGCTTCATAACGTATACCCATGGTACTACACCCACATAGCATTCAAAGCTCATAACGATGGCATGATACAGCTAGAGGTGTGGGTTAACGAAATAAGGAGG
>CAZUAD010000037.1:0-12294 GCA_964618155.1 uncultured Desulfurococcaceae archaeon | reverse complement strand
GTAGTACCAGGAGCTACCGTAGAGTGAATAACCACATACCTAGGCTTAAACTTATAGATGTAACTTAAGGTAATCCTCACAAAATCATCTGAGTAAGGGTAACATATATGGAGAAAATCAATACCTACAGGAATATCCTCTAACTTATGAGTAGTTCTCGAGGGATCTATATCATAACCGTAAACTTCATACTTACCTGATTCAAGTAGTAACTCATAGATAGGTCTTCCAACCTCACCTAACCCAATAACTAATACCCTAGTCATTAGCCAACACCAGAAGTAAATGTATGGAAGGTTAAAGAATCTTGTAGCAGGTTATTTAACTATCACCTCATTACGCATTAATGTATTCATTATTAATGGTTAAATTTCTGCTTACCTTCCAGAGGTAAAGATTATGAGTAGTTTTGGAGCACATAAGTTCCCCTCAGCAACGGACATTACGAGGAGTGCGTACTTTACATGTTTAAGCTTTAATTTTGGGTTGTGATTTAGTTGTTGAGGGTTTAAGGTAATTGGTTGATGAGGTTAGGATAAGGCTGAGGTTTTCCAGTATAGTGAACTACTTAGCAATACTTTATAGAATGGTTATAGCTGTAGGTTTTGTCGTAATAGTTGCTAGAAGGTTAAGTGTGAGTGAGTTTGGTTTCTTGGGGGTAATAATCTCCTTAACCACAATACTCTCCACACCTGCTTCATTATGGAACTACTGGACGCAGAGGTACTTAGCTAGGGGAATTAACGAGGCAGGTATGACGTCACTTGTACTTACACTTCTTTACTCACTACTTGCTACACCTATACTTCTTCTCTTGGGCTTCATATTTAATAGGGCATTAAACCTAGATTTGAGCTACGTAGTAGTGAGCATACCGTTATTATGGCTTAATGCGTATAATATAGTCGTTACAGGTATTTCAACAGCTGTTAAACCGGAACTTATAGGTTTTAGGAACTTTGTTTATGAGACCTTAAGGTTAATACTAGCCTTAATACTTGTTGCATGCCTACGTACAGGATTAGTAGGTGCTATAGCATCATTAACGATAGCCTTAGTCGTTAGTAATGTATATGCCTTAGCAATACTTAAAAAGGTTATAAACTTCCGCTTTTGCGCTTCATGGGATATTGCTAAGGAGTGGTTTAGAGGATTTCCCATACCTATACTTAATGTTGCTTATAGCTTCCTAGTTAATGGTGTTAGAGCCTTTGCTTCATTGATTACTGGTAGTGAGGTACCTACCGCATATCTTAATGTGGGTTTCTCTACATATTCACCCTTGATTAGTGCTGCTAGAGCTACAACTCCAGCACTTTATGCTAGGGTTTTAAGACAGAGAAGTGCTCTAGATGTTGTTGAGGTAATCAGAATATTCATACTTATAAACTCCCTACTCTTCTCTACATTCATAGCACTATCTAGGACTATTGCGTCTTTATACAACCCCGTATATGTTAGTGCATGGGTCATAGTGGTAACGTTAAGTATCTTCGGCTTACTAGAAGGCCTTAGATCGATTTTCTTTATGGTGGTAATAGGTTCCTCCAGGGTTGATGTTAGTGGTATAAGGAGTGTTAAGCAGATTGTGAGGTCGGACCTATTTAAGGCATCATTGATTAGGGTTGTAGCATCGTCTCTAATCTACCTTGTAGGCTTCATTACCGTGCTTATGTTTAGGGGTGATCACTTAGTGGAGGCGTTAGGATTCTCTATAGGTATAGTAGTTGCTACCTTAGTAACTATTCCGTGGTACTTCATAAAGGCTTTAAGGTATATAAGGTTTAAAGTGCCTTGGAGGGAGGTAATCACAGGTCTTATTGCAGGATCCATTGTCATAGGTTACGCCTTAGCATGGAGGCTTAATAAATTATTGATTCTCAGCTTCTGGAGGGATATAACCTCTTTAATACCGCACCTCATTGTGATGTTGTCCATATACTTAATAACTTGGTACTTACTATCTCCATGGTTTAGGAACTTGGCTAGGCTTTCGTTAAGGTACTTAGTCAGGACTTTACACATTGAGTGATTTCTACTACTGTTCCTAAAGTTCAGTCAGAAATAAAAGGTTTGATTTTCTCTTATTATTGCTAGTGGTGCTGATATTGAGTAGTATAGCTAGGGTTTCGACGGGTATTAAGGAGCTTGATGAGATTTTTGGTGGGGGGTATTACCCTGGTTATGTAGTGCTTGTTGCAGGACATCCAGGTGCTGGTAAGACAACATTAGCTGCATCCTTCCTTTACTACGGAGCTGCAAGATATGGTGAGGCAGGACTCTACGTATCATTTGCCGAGCGTAAGGACGAGTTCTGTAGACACATGAGAAGCTTAGGGTTTAATTTTGAAGACCTAGAACGTAAGGGTCTATTTAAGTTTCTTGAAGTCATAACGTTAACATCTAAGGAAGCACTCAATGGGCTTGTTGACATGATAAGTAACTATATTAACGAGATGAACGCTAAGAGACTTGTCCTAGACCCTATAACTGCATTAGTTGGCGTGCTGAATAAGGAGGAGGCAAGAGCATTCCTTCATACCACATTGAACACCTTAACTAAACCCTTAGGTGTTACTACATACCTAATAGCAGATCTACCCCTAGGTACGGAGATTATTGGCTACGGATTTGAGGAGTTCTTAGCTGATGTTGTCTTAAAGCTAATGGTTGAGAAAGCTGGTGGGTTAGTTAGGAGGAAGTTAATAGTCCATAAGGTGAGGGAGATAGACGTACCATTCTATGAATACGAATTCGCTATCAAGACAGGCGGTATTAGGGTATACCTTAAACATCCAAGAACCATCAAAGGAGCATTCAAACATCATAGAATTGAAACAGGTATTAAGAAGCTTGATGAAATGCTTTGCGGAGGCTTCCTCGAAGGATCAACAATACTAGTATCAGGTCCTAGTGGTACTGGTAAAACACTACTCTTACTCAACATAGCACTACATCAAGCATTAATGGGTAGAAGAATTTTATTCATATCATTCGAGGAATCCCCTGAACAATTAAGAATTACAGCTAAAGGCTTAGGTTATGATTTAAAATCTCTTGAAGAGAGAGGAAATATAAGAGTGGTCTCTATTGGTCCGGGATCATTAACTCCAGCAGCTATCTATGATACTTTTATAGAGCTAATTGAGAAGTTAAAACCTTCACTAATAATTCTTGATGGATTAACCGCTTTAGAAAGATTCTATAGCAGAAATGAGTTTGTAATCCTTGCTAGAAACTTAGGTTTAGCTAGTAAGGAGAGAGGTATAACGGTAATATTCTCAACACTTTATGATGTAATGGCTGGTCTAGATATAGGGCTAAATACCGTTGCTGATACTATAATAGCTCTTTGGTACGAAAAAGCTGAAACCACTATAAAGAGAATGATAAGTGTGCTAAAGATGAGGGGTTCACCACATGATACATCGAAGAGAGAGTTAAGCTTTAGAAATGGGAAGGTGGTGATAGAATGAGTGATAAGGGAAGTACACATGAAATAGTTGAGGAATTAAGTTTCTTCCTTGAAGATACACTATCACAGTTATCGCCAGGACTTCACATAATAATTGATGTCCATGTTAAGAGGGTTCTAGGTAAGAGCTTACCTAGAGCTCTAGTTGATGAGCCTAGGAGGGTCTACGATGTACTCTCAGAGATAATGTCTGAATCAGCCATTAAGGTACTAGAATCTGCGCTAGTCCAAATGCTTAGAAGAATCGGCGTCTTTGTTGACCCCAACTTAATAACTAACCTAAAACTTAACAACAATAAAGCAGTGATAGATGCCGCAAGGAGGTATGTATCACAGAGACGCTTTACGTTAACACCACGTAGTAGTCAACAAATAACCAGCAGGAAAGGTAACCAAGGAATTCTCTACAAGTAGTGGAAATAGAGCTTTTTTACCTTAACCTAAATTCAAGGGTGAGTAATGCTATTAATTACTTAAGTTATAGAATCTATGGTAATAATGGTGAAGCACAGGGTAACTATAGGTATATCACTTATCTTACTTTCCGTCATATTAGGCATACTACTAAGGGTATCTAAGCTGCTTTGGGAGATTAATATGTCCTTAACAAGGATTTTAGTTAATGGAGTTAACGATGTTGTAATTAATGCTTCGACTATATTATCCTATACAGCGTCCATTCCTGCTGTATGGATCATTGTTATGCTATTAATGATTACGGCATTCATTAAAAGTAATGACTTAATTAAGGTATTAATCACTGCATTACTCATTAACTTAATGCTCTCTGAGATTGCTACATTACTGTTAAAGTACCATATAAGTATACCGAGACCTGGTCTAGAACAAGTTAGTGATGTTTCTTCTTATGCTTATCCCTCAGGTCATGTAGCTAGAGCAACAACGACGGCTTTATGGTTATCTAGAATTATAGGAATATCGAATATTAAGCCAAAACGTTTCATTAAGGTAGTTATATGGCTATGGGTTTTAATTATATCTATTTGTAGAGTTACATCACTTAACCACTACGTACTAGACCTATTAGGAGGTTTTCTTCTTAGTTTAGGTTCTTACTCACTAATACTTAGAGTGGTACCAATAATTAGGGAGAGATTAAGGAGGTAATAATCTTGAAATGCACATTCAAATATGATTTAATAAGTATCTTAGTACTCCTCATAATTCTTACATACTCCCTAATCATAGTTATCGGTCTCTTTTACGCATACTTTAAGTACGGTTTAGATGCTGTAAGGATTCTAAGTGCTTTAGTATTTCCTGATAGAACTGTAATAGATAATCGAACATTACTTGAAGTAGTGAATTATGAACTAGGACTTCACCTTCTTCTCGTGGGTTATGAGGTTTTAAGGGGTTATGTATGGGAGCTTCTAACTGCTCTCTTTATTCATGCTAATATTGCTCACTTAATCTTAAACATTATAGCACTACTAATCGTAAGGAGTATTTCAACCGCTTTAAATGTTAAGAATGCGTCCATCCTTAAGGTATTCTTAACCTCAGGGATTACTGGTAATCTAGTAACAGCGTTCTCTATGCCCTACATAGCCTCTTTAGGAGCTTCAGGAGGTATCTTCGGTATTTTCTCATACCTAGCTCTGAAGGAGTATAAGGAAATGGGTAGTTTAACGTTACCAACAATAGTACTCATAATATTGCTAATTAGTTCTTTACCCCTCGTAGGATATCCAAACATAATATCTCACTTAATAGGGGTCTGTATTGGCGTTATGATATATGAGATTGAAGTCATGAGAACTTAGGTAAATTCTAAAACGAGTTTAAAGGCATTTCCCTTAATCATTTAGAAGTAGAGCATGACATGATTGAGTTAAGGATCATGCTTGCAGATACCATGTTAGCCTTAGGGTACATACTAGGTTACTTTAAGGTAAGATGTGTTAGTGAAATTGCCAGTAAGTTACTCCTTTACGTCATCATACCTTACCTGATGGTTCACGGCATATTAAGTGTAAGTAGTTCGTTGATATTCAATACAGCATTAATTATAACATTCTACCTTCTATTCTCAGCTATAACCTTACCATTACTCTATAATAGGATTTACAGCGATTTAAGACTTAAAGCCTCAGCTACCCTATCCTCGATAATTCAAAATGTAGGCTTTATTCCCATACCTCTCATGACAATTCTTTACAATAATCCATTACCTGCTATCGTATATTCTTTAATATTTAACCTAGGGTCATCACTTCTAATACCCTTCGTAGGTAAACCTTCAGCTAACGCAAGAGAGCTCATTCTTAACATACTTAAATTTCCATTAGCACTTACATCGATTATAGCTATAACGCTTAAGGTTTCAACTTACTATTTAGTAGGTATTCCAACATTAGCTAATCCCCTTTTAACGTGGGCAGCTAAGTTTATGAGTGATGCCAGCATTCTCAGTTTCTTAATAATTGGTGATGTATTAGCTAATATTAAATTTAACTTTAGTAAATCCGTAATCCCTATAGTGTTATGGAGAATTGCTATTTCCCCTTTAATTCACTTAATCCCATTACTACTCATTAAGCTACCTAAACTATGGTTTGTAGGTGTAATCCTAGAATCTCTCATGCCTCCAGCCACTATGAACATAGTCTATGCACGCTTTTATGGGTTAAGAGAAGATATAGTAACCCTTTCCATAATATGTACAACACCTATATCTCTAATTGCATCACCCATTATTAAGCTACTAATTAGTTGGAATATATCGTATGGGTTAGGCAGGGGGTGTTATGAAGAACATATATAAGTGCCCTTTATGTGGTGCTTATACTGAATACTCTTATCACTGCAATAGTAAGACCAAACTCCTACTAGATGGTAGGAGAAGGTTAAGGCTAAGTAAACTCCTATCATTCCTCTTAAGACACGATCCCCAATCTATAGGTCTACACATGGACCGTGAAGGTTGGGTTGATATAGATGAATTGGTTAAAAACATTAAAGAGAAGTGGATACATAAAGATCTTTATGCATGGTTAACCAAGGAGCATGTAATAGCTATAGCTTACCTAGACCCTAAAGGGAGGTTTGAGGTGTATGGAAATAAGATAAGAGCTAGATATGGTCATGAGAAGAGATTAAATGTAAGTATAAGGTATGATGTTGACTTAAGAACTAAGATATTATATCATGGAACCATAAAGTCAAACCTAGAATCCATAATGAAGTATGGGATAAGACCTATGAAGAGGAAGTACGTCCACTTAACAACTGATGTAGAGACTGCATGTGAAACTGGAAGAAGGCATGGTCATGAGCCCATCTATCTAGTAATCGACGCTGAATGCTTAAGATCACTAAGCATAAAGATTTACATAGCATCAAGAACCGTCAGACTCGTGGATATTGTACCTCCTCAATGCATCAAGGAATTTAAGGAGTGCAGTTAGTTAATGAATAAAATTTACTTACAGTCTATCTGTATAAATCGTATCCTTAAATTATTTTTATATAAGTAAAACTTATATACTCTACACCTATAAGACTGAGGTGTTGCCTTTGGAAACAGACTAGATACCTCCAACCTTAGAGTTCAACTTAAATGCCCACTTTGTGGTAGAACTTATGAAGCAAGTTTTAGTAGATTCTTATGTCCTGTATGTAACGTCCCTCTAGAAGTAGAGCTAAGGTTCATTAACGGTATTGATTGGTCAAAGATAAGGTTAAGGCCATTAAGAGTGTGGAGGTATAGGGAATTACTACCTCTACCTAGGGGTGCTGAAATCGTAAGTCTCGATGAAGGGGGTACACCACTAATTAATGCTAAGGAATTAGCGTCTGATTTGGGACTTAGTAAGGTTTACATTAAGTTTGAGGGCGCTAACCCAACAGGTTCATTTAAGGATAGAGGTATGACATTAGCCGTGAGTATTGCTAAATACTTAGGAGCTAAGGTGACTATTGTCGCGAGTACTGGGAATACATCAGCATCAGCTTCAGCTTACTCAGCTAAAGCTGGAATTAAGTGTGTTGTTGTCCTACCTAAGGGTAAGGTAGCTAAAGGTAAGCTTGCTCAATCTCTACTTCATGGTGCTGAAGTAGTAGAGATTAATGGAAATTTCGATGATGCTTTATCACTAGTACTGGACGTAACCAGAAAACTAAGTAGAACGTACCCGCTTAACTCCTTTAACCCATGGAGACTTGAAGGCCAGAAAACCTTAGCCTTCGAAGTAGTAGATCAATTAGGAGGTGTTCCTGATGCCGTTATAGTTCCTGTGGGTAATGCAGGAAATATTTCAGCTATATGGAAGGGCTTTAAGGAATTAAGATCTTTAGGCATCATTAATAAAACTCCTAGACTAATAGGTGTTCAAGCATCAGGTGCAGCACCACTTGCCAAGGCCTGGAAGGAAGGTTTAAGAAGACCTCAGTTCATAGATAAGCCTGAGACGATAGCTTCAGCTATTAGGATAGGTAGGCCTATTAATTGGGCTAAGGCACTTAAGGCGGTAAAAGAGTCTAAAGGGTTAATAATTGACGTTTCTGACAACGAAATACTTAATGCTTACGTATATTTAGCAAGAACTGAAGGTATTGGCGTTGAATTAGCCAGTGCTTCAACTATCGCGGCACTTAGGAAGTTGAGAGACGAGAAGTTTATTGATAGAGACGAAACTGTAGTTGCAATAGCAACAGGGCACGCGTTGAAGGATCCAGAAACCCCATTAAAGATACCAAGTAACGTACTCAAGATATCAAACATCAACGAGCTAATAGAGCATTTAAAGGTGTATACTCATGGTTAAGTTAAGGGCCATATATAGAGCATACTCTAGTACAGCAAACTTAGGGTCAGGCTTTGACGTAATTGCTGCTGCCCTAGATGCTTTCTATGATGAGGCACTAATTAATATTAATTTAGATGGTAATGGTAGAGTAAACACCACGTTATTAGGTCCTTACGCAAGCGAGGTAAGAGGCGTAAACCTTGTTGAGGAGGTTGCCAGACGTATTATAAGTGAGTTTAACCTTAAGGTTGATATCGATATTAGGTTATGGAAGGGTATTCCGGTAGGTAAAGGACTTGGAAGTAGCGGTGCTAGCATCGCGTTAACTATTAGAGCTTTAAATGAGCTCTTAGACCTAGGTCTAAGTATTGAGGATGAGGTCTTATTAGCTGGTATGGGTGAATCACTAGTTGCTGGTACACCTCATTATGATAACGTGGCCGCAAGTCTTCTAGGAGGTATTGTTGTTGTCTTAGAAGAAGCGAACGGAAGGATAACACCAGTTAAATTAGATGTAGGGTATAGTGATTTACGATTCATAATAGCTATACCTAATGTGAGAATACATGACATGAAAACAGGGTTTATGAGGTCTATATTACCTAAGGAAGTTCCTTTAAGCTTGGTAATTAAGAATTCATCAAGAATTGCTGCACTTATTGCGGGATTAATTGAGGGTAATTACTACTTAATAGGTAAGGGATTAGAAGATTATATTATCACCCCTATAAGGTCTAGGTATGTTCCATGCTATGATGAGGTAAGGGTATGTGCGCTAAGGAGCGGTGCTTTCGGTGTAGCATTAAGTGGTGCAGGCCCTTCAGTCATTATTGTAGCTCCAAATAATAAAGTTAGAAATGTGATGGCAAGTATTGAGAAGGCTTATAGAATGTGCGGTGTTGAGGCTGAAGTTAAGTACTCAAGGGTAGCTTCTGGGGTAACGTGCATCAAGAGGTGGTGATCCTTGGTTAATGACTTGATCGTAGTAAAGTTTGGTGGTTCAATACTTAACAATGGTAAGTCATACCTAAAGGTAGCTAATCATGTAAGAAATCTCATAGATCAAGGTTTTAAGGTAGTAGTAATTGTCTCAGCAATGAGGAGTGTAACTGACAAGCTTACAACAATACTTAATGAACTAGATAACTATGAAGCAGTATTTAATGAGATTAAAGAATTACACATCAATACTTTAAGCGAAATTTTGGGGTCCCCCACGGAGAGTTCAGAGTATTCATCTAAGATTAGTAAGTTACTCAATGAACTCTCTAAGGTAATGTGGGCTATAAGTGTTTTAAGGGAATTCTCAGGTAGGATTAAGGACTACGTATTATCATTTGGTGAAAGACTTTCATCACTCCTTATGGGAGCCGCTCTTGAGTATGTCGGCATTAAAAACATGGTTATGACAGGGTTTGATGCAGGCCTGATCACTGATAGCAATTTCGGGGAAGCACGCCCTTTACATGAAATTTCAGAAAAATTAGTTAGAGGTAAGATTAGTCAAGTACTAAGTGAGGGTAGAGTACCTATAATTACCGGCTTCATAGCAGGAACTTTAGATGGAACAGTTACAGTACTTGGTAGGGGAGGTAGTGATTATACAGCAACATTAATAGGAAGGTACTTAGGGGCTAAGGAGATTAGGCCATACACGAACATACCTGGAATTCTCTCTGTAGATCCGACCATAATCCCTAAAGCAAGAATTATACCGAGGTTATCATTTTCTGAAGCTATGGAGTTAGCATATCTAGGAACTAAGAGATTTCACCCAAGGACATTTGAACCTCTCATAAATACCTCGATAAGAGTTAGAGTTACCTCACTAGACAACCCCGAGGATGGTACATTAATAGACTCAGAAGGCGGTAAACCTCCCTTAAAGGCTGTAGCCACCTTAAAGGACTTGGCATTGGTTAATGTGAGAGGTGCTGGAATGGTTGGTAGGCTAGGAACAGCTGCAGAGGTCATGGGTAAGGCGGCAAGAGAGGGTATTAACATTATAGCAGTAGCTCAACCCGTATCTGAGGTCTCAATAACCCTAGTAATTAAAGAGGGTTATTCCCTCAAACTTAAGCAAGGCTTGGAGGACTTAAGGATTAGAGGTATTATTAAGGATGTTGAAGTACTCCCTAAGGTCTCAGCAGTAAGTATTGTGGGTTGCGGACTTAAAGATCATAAAATTCTGTCTAATGTTTTAAAAAGTATTGCCAACATAAGAAGTGACTTACTCCTTTGGTTTAAGGGGAACGTTAGTTTAACCCTAATAGTTAAAAATGAGCTACTTAAGGAAGTTGTCACGTTCCTTCACGATGAGGTGTTAGGTTATGGATAAGATTAAGGTTGCTATATTAGGGGCTACAGGAATTGTTGGTCAAAGATTCATAGAAAGACTTGCAGAGCATCCATGGTTTAAAATAGAGTACTTAGCATCATCTCCTGAAAGTAAAGGTAAGAAGTTTAGGGATGCTGTGAAATGGGTGTTAAACCCTGAACTACCTGAAGATATTGCAGATATAGCCTTAGGAGGTAGTAAAGCGGATGACGTACCGGACAATGTAGATATAGTATTCTCAGCACTACCTAGTAGCGTAGCTTTAGACGTAGAGCTAGAGTTAGCTAAGAGAGGATTTACAGTTATATCTAATTCAAGTCCTTTAAGACTCGAGGCTGATATCCCTCTCATAAATCCCGAAGTTAACTATGATCATATGAACCTAATAGAATTACAGCATAAGAAGAGAGGATGGAGAGGAGTTATAATAAAGAACCCCAACTGTACAACAGCTATACTAACGTTAAGCTTAGCACCCATTCTTAACTTAACTAACATAGAATACCTAACGATAACTACAATGCAGTCCATTAGTGGTGCAGGTCTTAAAGGGCTTCCAGCATACCTAATATATGACAATATAATACCATACATAGAGAATGAAGAGTATAAAGTTAAGAATGAAACACTCAAAATACTCAGTAAACTTCACAATCATAGGTTAATTAAACCAAGATTTAAAATCTACGTAACAGCTACGAGAGTTCCTGTTCTCGATTCACATCTTGAGGTAGTATACTTAAAGTTATTGAAGGAGGTATCCCTTGATGAGATCATACATGAACTCGGAAGATTTTCATCATTACCTCAAAGATTAAACCTACCTACAGCACCTAGTAAGCCCATTATCTTAAGAACAGAAATTGATAGACCTCAACCAAGACTTGATAGATGTGCAGGCAACGGCATGTCTATAGTCTTGGGAAGAGTTGAATCACTAGATGAAGAAGAGAATATCTTAAGATACGTAGTTTTAGGTAATAACACAGTGAGGGGGGCTGCAGGTAATAGTATCTTAATAGCTGAGCTTTACCTTAAATACTACTTAGGGGTGATATAGCTCAAAAGTAATTATTCTATTATCTTATAAATAGGACCTTAACCTTTAAGGTACTTACAAAGGAATAGAAGAGCAGGCAGTAATACCTTTATAGCATCATCCATAGATCTTATCATATGTCCCATATCTGGGATTATATGAACCTCAAACGTCTTATTGAACTTCAACAACTCCTCTATATACTTCAACACAGGCTTTAATGGAGTTCTTGAATCATTTTGAGGATGTATTAAGCAAATAGGTTTCTTAACATTCTTTACGTAGCTTATTGGCGATCTCTCATCCATTAGATCTAATTTATTATTGAAGAGTGTTTCTATGAATTTCTTGAATATTGCATCACTAAGTTCGTACATTTCCTTCCAATCAGTAACACTTGCACCAGCAACTCCACAACACCACATGTCTGGATGTTTACCCATAGCCATTAAGGTCATATAACCTCCGTAACTATACCCCATTATAGCTACTTTATCGCGTACTAACAGACCTACCTCCTCACCCCACTTAACAGCGTAAATAACATCCTCTAAATCACCACCTCCAGGATCACCAATGTCTAAAGTTCTAAACTTACTACCATATCCAGTAGAACCTATGAAATTAGGTGCTAATACCAATTATTTTATTGACTCATCATTTTGCACAT
>CAZUAD010000036.1:5224-12513 GCA_964618155.1 uncultured Desulfurococcaceae archaeon | reverse complement strand
AGTCTTCTAAGCCTATCCTCATAAGTCTCTAACCTTACTATTACTTCCTCACCTTCCTTAAGGTCTACGGGTTCAAGAAGCTTCAGCACACCCCTCTCATACCTAGCTCTGACGACCTTTGACAACCTTATCCCCGCTTATACTCTATGTATAATGGGGCAATTAGCCTTTTTCCCAGGCTAAGTGTTTCCAGGTTATCTATACCGGGACCCTTAACGATAATCAGCTGTGAAGAGTGTTTCCGTTTCATGATTTTCATTGGAAACTTAGTTTATATATCTCCAGCCTTCGGAGCCGGAGGTCCTGGGTTCAAATCCCAGCGGGCCCGCTACAAGCCTTTTTAATCATCACAGGTCTTGTATTAGATGAGTATTGTGAGACATATTCACATGGAATGAAATAAGTTACTGATAAGAGTTCATGAATATTTAAATAGCTGAAGAATTTGTGAATACATTTGATCTTCCAATAATAATTCATGTACTCATCTAGGCTTATGGGTAAGTGGTAATGATTTACTAAAAATACTGAGGTCATTTATTAGGGGTTATGTAAAAGACAGGGAGAAGGCACTGGTAGTCATTACCTTAGTGAATAGGAATGAAATTAAGAAGTTGAATTTATCCTACGAAAAACTAGGCTACCTACTCATCGTATATGAACCTGAATTACTTAAAACATAGATAAAACGTTAGGCTAAGATTCTAACATTTTGGCATGTTCTTTGAATATTTAGCTATCAAACTTTATAAGGACTTACCCTCGGGATTAATCCCTTATACGTACCTAGATAACATTGATGTGCTTGTAGCTCATAATCTTAGTCCTAACCCCTGCATCCTTAGCAAATATTCATCGATAAGCGACCTTCCCTCTTGAACTATACAGGTTCTAAAAGCCCTAGCTATACCTCTTTTATATCTAATCTCACAACCTTAACTAATTCCCCTACTCATGCGTTAAGACATCAGGATGATCAATCCTTTACTTTGATAACGTGTTTTGGATTATCAAAGCTGATACTTCTAGTGATGATTACTCATGAGAGCAAATATTTAAAGTAAATGCCCTTTAACACTTAGTGAAGTAAAGGGATTCCGTAGACTATAATTTAAGGTGAAAAATAATGTTCAACAATAATTTAGGGCTTTACCCCTCCAAGATCACTATGAAAGAGGCGTTTAGATTTAATATGGGTATTGCATTTGGAAACACTAGTAAAGTACTAATTAGTAAATTCTTAAAGGAGTTAGAACAGCTTAAATATGGCTCTAAATCTGTGCATGGAGGTAACTTCTTAAGGAGGCTTGCAGTCATATTGACTTTAAGTGCTGTATGGAGCATTTGGAAGGCTGTACCACTGCATATATGGCCTGTTCTCTCCAGTTGGAATTATTTGCTTAAGCACCTTGGCCCTTACCCTTTAATCTACATAGTGCTATGTTATATATGGGTTGCTTGGGCTTTTGGAGTGCTAATTAAGAGGTATAGAGGTGAAGTTTCATGGAAAGGTGTAGCTATAGGGCTGCTACTCGCGCTACCCTTCGTAGTGGCTTTGAACCTCCTTAGAGGTATAGACATTACTGTGGTCATACTTACCTTAGCCACTTTTAGCGTATTTGGAGGTGTGGTAGAGGAGATAATCTATAGAGGGCTACTACTTGATACATTAGTCGAGAAACTTAACGTGAAGGTAGCGGTTATAGTCCAATCATTAATATTTGGGTTAAGCCATCCATGGAGTTTAGGAGCCGTAATCGCGGGTTTCGTATTCGGTATTGTAGTATCTGTCTTAAGATTAAAAATAGGGATAGGGTGTAGTATAGCATTTCACTGGCTAATTAATGCTACAACTCATGTATGAAGCCACACGATCATAATTACTAAAACCTCATGAGTTTAATTTCCTATGTTCCAATTTTCTACTTACGAATTCTTCCCATTTATGATAAAGTGTATGTTGAAACAGTATATGTTACCGATTATAACTCTTCATTATAATTCTTAATAACATCATACCACCTAATACCTCCATATTATGGCTTAAATAGCTTATGAGGGATCACTCCTTAATAAGGCAATCCTCTTCTTAACCTTTAATTAGTAAGTATTTGTGGTGCTGATTCTTGGGTATTGAGCGTAAACTTGTTAGAGATAAGGTGCCTGAATTGTTAATGAAGGAAGGTAGGTTAGTTAACGTTATTAAAGTCTCAGGTAATGAGCTATGTAATCTCTTAGTTATGAAGCTTAAGGAGGAGGTCAATGAGTTAAGTATGTCGCTCAGCATTGAGGAATCAGCTGACATTTTAGAAGTACTTGAAACTTTAGCTGAAAAGTGCTTAGGTAAAGCATGGAATGAAGTGATTAAGGTTAAGGAAGCTAAGAAGTCTAAAAGAGGAGGTTTTAGAGAAGGTATTGTAGTTGAGTACATCAGGAAGTAATCAATACTTCATAATCTTAAGCCTAACCTTATAGTCATTTAGCTTCCTAAGGTTCATTTACTTAAATAACGCTCTTGATAATCTTAGGTAATCTCAGGAAGTCAATGAATATGAAAGGCATCGAGGATGTCATCGCGCGTGAAACGTACCATTAACAAGTTCAAGAAGTACAAGCGAAACTTTGAAAGTACCGTTAAAGACATCAAAGCTCTTAAAACTTAGACATAAGCTTAAAGTTTATTTAAGTATGCTTGATCAAGGAGTTAAAAAGCTATTGAAACTTCGCTTATAGTAGCCAACATCGGAATGGTTAATCGAGAGAACATTATAATCTCCTTAGATGAAACGTTAAGGAGGCTAAATCCTGCCATAGTAATTAAAATAACACGTTCATACTACTTCCTTAAGAAGTATGAAGTATTAGAGATAATTGCAAAACCTTACTATCCAAGAATTAAGCTACAGAATATCAGAACCCCTCGAGGAAACGACTTAAAGCAGTACTATGAAAGAAAGTATTTCATGTTAACCTTAACTAAATATTGGATTAGGTGATAAGGTATGGTTATTGATTTTCACTTACACATTCCTGAGGAATGGGTTAAGAAGGGGGTCACACCTAAAATAGCTGCTGAAAAGCTTGTTGAGTTCATGGATGAATCAGGTATAGACGTAGGTGTTATCCTGCCTATAGCGCCTTACGTACCAAATGATTACGTGTATAAGGTCGTATCGTACGAGCCTAGGAGGCTTGTAGGGTTTACTTCAGTAGTCCCTAATCCTGCAGACCTAGCTATTAAAGAACTTCGTAGAGCTGTAGAAGACCTTGGATTAAAGGGATTAAAACTCCATCCTGATATTCAAGGCTTCTACATACTGCATCCCCATGTTATTAAGGTCCTTAGAGTTGCTGGAGATCTTGGAGTTCCTGTAGTCTTACATACAATGAAAGGTGATCTATCAACACTCTACTTTAAACCAGTTGAGGAGCACATTCTACCCTCATCTAATAAGGTTGAGGATTTTGACCTCTTACCAATCTTAGCTCCGAAAACAACCTTAGTATATGCTCATATGGGGGGTCTCTTCGGGTTTAGAGAGTTTATGGCGATAGCTGCTGGACATCCTAATGTATACCTTGATACATCATATAGCTTAATCACCATAACTGATGAGATAGGTACTAAAAGATTTTCAACTTATATAAAGCACTTAGGTGCTCATAAATTGATATTTGGTAGTGATCACATAATAGGGTTAACACCTAATTGGCTATCAGCAAAGAAGCAAATAGAAATAATTAAGAATATGCCTGAACTAACCAATGAAGAGAAGGAGTTAATACTTCGAAAGAATGCTGAGAAATTACTTAAAATGAATTAGGAGTAAAGCGCCATCATATGTATCTAATGGTAGCGGAAACTACTTAATCTACAGGGATGCTATATTAATTGACTGATCTATGATTTTATTGGCGTAGAACTAGTAATTACCTCTCTAATGTAATCTCAACATTAATATTTAGTCTCCTTAGACTTTCCTTTACATGTTTGAGCTTAGTTAATGCTTTAAGCTGTGCTATTGCGTAGTATGCGTAGCTTACTCTCCTGCTTTTTTCATTACTTAAAAATCTTACATCACTTAGTGGTGTTGGCTTAATAAGGAGTGAGTTAAGATCTAGAAATCTCATCAATCTATCGTAAGCAGATCTATCACCAGTTACTACGATATACCTGTTAGCCCTACTGGTAATAGCTAATCCTACCTCACAGGGAGTGTAGAACGCACTTACTTCAGTGTTAAGACCCCAATGATTAATTTCCTCAGTAGCTAAGTGTGAGAGGTAAGCCCTTAAGCCCTCATAAGGATTAGTTATTTGTGCTTGATGTCTATATAGCTCTAAATATAGGCATAAAGGTATGGTTAAGTACCTACCCAATGTAGCAGGGTCTTCATATATTTGCGTATGTAAGCTAAAGTAGGCTACGTTCGTGTCAATAATAACGGATCTTCTTAAATACCTAATAGCATCTAAGAGTAGGTAACCCTTTAAGTCTAAGCCTATATTAAAGTTTAGATCTTCAACTACTGGTAAGTATATACCGCTGAATGATAGTAGTAGTTTAAGTGCTTTAAACTGGACATCAGGTATTTTGCCTCTAAGTCTATCAAGGTCATTACATAGCTGCTTAATGCCTTGAATTAAGGAGTCATAATCGCAGTAATCCCTAATGACTGTATTACTAACTAAGACGTTACCTGTATAGATCCTAATCATAAGTTTGGGGCACTTACAATCAATTCCATCCCTCGTAGCAATACATGGCGTATCACTTAATGAGCTATTAATTAGATACTGTGCATTAAGAACCTCCTTTCTGAGCTTTGTTAAGTTAGGGGGTAATATGACTTCATGATTGTCAATGTAGGGGTAAGGACCTAAGCATAACACCTTACCTGTAGGGTGAACTTCATGAACTATCTGAATAGGCTTAGGTGTGTATGGATAGAAGGAAGCAGACCATGGCCCCCATAGAAAGGATACATATAGTAACTCGGTAGTATCCCTCTTAACTAACATTAAGATAGATGATAGCTCAAGTCTAGAACCGCATGATGTCATCAGACATACATCACCTTTTAAATTCTTAGTAATGCTTCTTAAGTAATCGATAACCAACGGTATTTCGTCTAGTGAGGTCTCAACATCAGGTATGTTACAGAAGTAATCAAAATCTATACCCTTACTCTCAAAGAAATTCTTGAGCTTACCTATTAGAGATTCCACATCACCACATCTCCTACGTGATGCCATGATCAATACCTTATTAGGGCAACATACCTCAATACCCCTAAATATTCCTGTTAACGATGACTCCTCAGGGAAGCTGTAAAAGACTACGAGAACCTTCAATAGTTACCCCAAGATTAAAATCAATGAAACCTCAAAAAACCCTAAACTAAGTAGGTATGGTCACAGACAGCCGGGTACTTCCCCGGCAGGATGAAGTGACTGGTCGGGACCCCCATACACCTAGCTTAAGAATGCCATAGATCACGCAATTAACTAAAATAAAACGATTAGGCCATTAAGTTAAACCCGCTAGTTACTAGTCATGCCTTATAATACCGTTCTTGAACTTTAGAACACCTTTCCTCACTAACTTCTCGATACACATTACCGCCCAGTAAGGATGTACCTTTAACTTCTCGGCTAATTCTCTTACATTAATTTCGCCCCTACCTTTAACTACGTCAATGACTTCATTAATTAACGCATCCGCTATCTTATCATGGTGTGTATTAATATAGTCAACGACTCTTATCGCGGTATCTACGTCAACTCCTAAGGTACTCATAACATCCCTAACCTTAGGTCTTAAGGGTAACTTACCTCTCCTATGACTTCTCTTAATCCTTACATACTCAAGAGCTAATGATTCGATTTCTGAGTCTTCGGTCCTCTCAATCTTAATACTACTTTCAGGACCCGCCACTAACCTCTTAATATCTAGCTCAAGCTTAACAAGATTTGATATTAAGAAGTACTTCTTCACACCTCTAATACCTTCACTCTTAACACCTACAAGACCAGCATCCACTAAATCACTAAGGTGATTGAGCACTGTTGAGAGCTTAATACCGAGTTTCTTAGCTATGTCTGAAGCACTTAAGGATCCTTCATCAATAAGCATCCTTAGTATTTCCAACTTAGGACCGCTACATAGGACGTCAAGAATTTTTCTAACCTTTGACTGATCCTTAATATCTAATGCTTTATCACCCATAGATCAGCACCGCCAGCACACACTATTACGTCTAAGTCAAGCTTCTTCAGGGATTTAGCATAACCTTCTTCAGTGTAGCTCTTACTACCGCTAAATCCTAAGGCTATGGTCTCACCATCTATTAACGCTCTTAGACCCCCGTAATTACATGAACCTTTGAACTTTACTGAGAAGTTGGGAGCAAAGATTTTTAACTTAATACCACCGCCCTTAACTGTTAGCCTAATATGGGACTTAGCTCTTTTAACGTCTAAATACCTGGCTGTACCCTCAACACCACCACCATTAACATAGATATTAATACTTGAATTGGCGAGTCGCTTAACATCGAGTTTTATGCCACTACCTAAGGCCTTTAAGTTAAGTCCGTTAACGTAATTATCTAGGCTTAACTTAGCACCACCACCTTTGATGATCATGTTAACTGATATTAACTTAACACTGCTAGGTATCTTAATGTAGGCCTTCAATCCCTTAATACTTAAGTTTAAAACGTTCTCCTTTAGTGATAATTCATGAATTTCTTTAGATGTCGTGAATAAGGGTATTTTAACACTAGTAATCTTTACCTCTAAATTACTACAATTGCATGTTTCAACTATAGCAGCTCCATTACTTATCCTAATAACTATATCAAGTATATTGCCTACGTTGAAGCTTTTAGACATTACTAACTCTTCCTCGTAGGAGACTTGGGACATACCTATACTAATTAAGTTAACTAATGATGATACATTTAGTAGCCTTGCCATTAATGTTGTAAAGTCCGTATATGGATAACTCACCTGTTCTGTCTTAATGCTCATTAAAGGTGGTATAATGCTAACTATACCTAGGATAGCTATGGTGAGAAGGATTAGTCCTGTTATGAACTCTTTATTAAGGTACATCATCGATCACCTTAGAGTAGTATTGGTAACATGACTGGTAGCATGAATAAGATGATTAATGTGAGGAAGGATAGTAGAACTGATGCTACAGCCTTACCAGTGCTTAGATTCTGTGTTACAGCAATACCTATAACCTCAATTATTAATTCAATAATTACCGTGATCGCAAA
>CAZUAD010000036.1:0-5214 GCA_964618155.1 uncultured Desulfurococcaceae archaeon | reverse complement strand
TGCTAAAGGTATTACGAACTTAGCTATTACATTCATAGGTGTGCTAACAAGTACTGCAATGATGTAAATGACCCTACTAACTTTTGAATATCCATGAGTAAGAAGTATCATGTCAAATCTCTTAGCACCCTTGAGGAGGGCTACATATGAGTAAGTTAGCACTGACCTAAGCAGCCATAGCACTATATCAACAATTAATATCCCTATAACCCCTAGCGCAATAAGTGATGCTGTAATACCTAAGGGCATCACCACTGGTATAGGCATTACTCTGCTTACAGCACTTACTAAGAGAGTTAATGTTGCCGTAGCTGATGCTATACTGAAGATTATTAAGGTTATTAGCCCGTAAAGAAAGCTCCTCCTCTCAGTAAGTATAATCTTAAACGTAATTGTAGGCGAAGTAATAAGACCTCCTAAGTCATAGACCATATCCACACTTTCACCTCACATTAATGAAAAATCTAACCATATATAAACTTTTCTCTGATTCGTATGACCATCTACATTTATTAGTCTAAAATTGTATTGCAATGGGGCTTTAAATGCTATCTAAGAACCCTATAGACTTAAGTAGGAAATTAGAGGGTGAATTCCTAGTTCAAGCACTAAGATATGCCTTAATAGGTGAGCTTGATGCTATAAATCAGTACCTTCAGTTAGCCAATGCCGTTACCGATGAGGATGTAAGGAAGGTATTAATCGATATAGCTAACGAAGAGAAGGTTCATGTAGCAGAGTTACTAACGCTGATTAGAAAGTTAGATAAGGAGCAGCAGAGCGCGTTTGAGAAAGGTGCTAAAGAAGTTAGTGAGTTAACGAAGGGTCGCTTTTAGAGTCCATTAAAACATAGCTAACTTAAGACCTAACAATTAAGGAGTTTTTGCAGGTTAAAGTCAACCGCAATACTTATAAGACCTTGAAATTAGCAAAGGCTGAGGTGGGGTTTTTGACCATAAGGTTAAAAATTCATGGTAGGTTAAAGGACTTCGTAGGTAAGGATGAGATAGTTATAAATAAAGATGAAGCAACATTAAGTGAGGTTATTAATGCGTTAATAAGGGAGCTAGGTGAAAAGGCTAAATCTTTAGGCTTAGAAAGTGCTGAGGATATACTGAAGCCTAGGACTAAGGTTGTCATGATGGTTAATGGATTTAGTGTTAAGGTCATAGGCGACTTAAATTATAGGTTGAAAGTAGGAGATGAGGCCAATGCTGAGTTTATTGATGTAGATGTTCTAGCCATAGTCGATGGAGGTTAGCAGCTTACTCACGTTCCTCTAGTGGTGCTAAATAGTAATATTCACCAAGAGCCTTTTGCTTCCTATCAAGATAGGAACCTGGTTTATTGACTCTTGGCCTTCCAGTTCTTGGATCCCTTCTAAAGGTTACACCAACATCTCTCAAGAAGATATTCATACCCGATCTAATGTCTGTAGGTTTTAACGCATAACCTTTAATACCAGGTTCACCCTTAAATACCATAACTCTATGAGCTATGAAGTCTATAATTGATAAATCGTGATCTACAACGAACATCGCCTTTCTTCTTAACTCATTTACACTTCTTATAGCCTTAGCTACGGTTAACCTCTCTTCAACATCAATGTAGGCTGAAGGCTCATCGAGTAAGTACAGGTCTGCATCCCTTGCTAAAGCAACTGCTATAGCAAACTTCTGTAACTCACCACCACTTAGCTCATCTATTCTTCGTTCACCAAGCTTATGAAGACCTAACTTTCTTATCACATCAACTATGAACCATTCAGTTCCAGCAATACCATCCTTACTTAAGTCCTTAAATGCTTCAGCAACTGTTTCCCATGGATAGTCCTCAGCTTTAACATATTGAGGTTTAAGACTAATTTTAAGTCCTTCAGTCACCACGTAACCCTCGTCAGGTTTTAACTCGTTAGCCAGTAGTCTAATAAAGGTTGTCTTACCTATGCCGTTAGGACCCAGAATGCCTATTACCTCACCTTCATAAACAAAACCTTCATCAACGTTAAGCTCAAAACCATTTAACCTTTTCCTGAGCTTAGGCCAGCTAAGGTATATCACCTTATAAGTTAACTCTCTCTCAGGAGCTTCAGCATGAACTTGAAACTTTATTGGTTCCTTCCTAATTCTCATATTCTCAGCAGGTAGGTAGCCTATAAGGAAATGATTTATACCTGCACCGACAGCATATACCTTTGAGAAGATACCATAAACTCCTGCCTCACCATAAACTATTGTAACGTAGTCCGAGATATAATCAAGAACTGCTAAGTCATGCTCAACAATTAACGTATATGCATTCTTGGGTACATAATCCCTTATAACCCTAGATATTAGCAACCTCTCCTTCACATCTAAGTAGCTTGCTGGTTCATCAAAGAAGTATGCATTAGCATTACGTAGGAGGGCAGCTATTATGGCGAACTTTTGCAATTCACCACCACTTAATGTATTGACCTTCCTATCAAGTAACTTATCTATACCGAATATCTTACATAGCTCAGAAGCTAGACCTCTCTCATCTATCTTTTTTAGTATTGCCCCTACATACCCTTTAACATATCTTCTAATGAGGTCAACATGCTGTACTTTATGAACGACTCTCATCTCACCGTTAGCTAGTTTAGAGAGGTATTGGTGAATTTCCGTACCCCTAAAGTGTGAGAGCACATCATCCCATGATAATTTAGAGTCATAGTTACCAAGGTTTGGAATTAATTCACCAGCTAGTATCCTTAATGCAGTGGTTTTTCCTGTTCCATTCTTACCTACTACACCTACGACCATACCTTGCTGAGGTACTGGAAGTCCGTAGAGTTTAAATGCGTTAGGTCCATACCTATGAACAACCATCTTCTCTAGTTCATCAGGTAGATTTACTATCGTTATCGCCTCATAAGGGCATTTCTTAACACAGATACCGCATCCGACACATGCGTCCTCGTAAATAAACGCCTTATTACCTACTTCAGGAGATAGTTCTATTGCCTTACCTCCACCTCTATTTATTGGACAAAACCTAATGCATTCTAGGTTACATCTATGCGGCTTACATAGGTCATAGTCCACAACAGCAACTCTTACCATGAGTATCCACACCTAATCATGGTTTATACTAGCAAGGAAATAAAGCTGGATGTACTAAAGCAATTATTAAGAACTTAACCCTTAATGTGATTGGGGATGACGAGTGGTGACGGCTAGGATTTATGACTGAAATAAATCTTCTGACCCTAAACTCCTTAATTTCAGTATGTAAAAATCACCATTCCTCCTCCCATTCCTCCTCTTCTTCCCACCACTCTTCTTCTTCCTCTTCCCACCACTCTTCCTCTTCAAGCATAGCCTTTCACAAGCTATACTCTATGATTAAGTATTTAAGCATTTAATTATCCCCTGATTAGAGGCTAAGATAGTATTCTATAGTCTTCATTAAAACTTCCTTACTAACCTTATGTAAACTTAAGCTCTTATCCTTTAGGTTATAGAGCCTCCTTACTAAGTCTAAGTTTAAGTACTTACTAATGACATCACTTAAGTCGCACCTTAAGCAATTCTCTAGTTTTATATCCTTAATCTCGCCCTTACATATCCTAACTACGATAACTTGCTTGCTACCCTCAATTAACTTACTCAGCGTATTAAGAACCTTACCTACTTGTCTTGTACCTAAGAGGTATAGAAGGAACTCTATGTAAGGCTTTCTACTTACATTTCTACCCGTATCGAAAGATTTGAAGGTATAGTATGCAGAGATTTTAAGATGAAGTTCCGATGTTATTACTGATGGAGGAAGTACTTGAGTTATACAGTTAGGCTCTTGGAGCTTATCGACACTCTTAATAAGCTCTTTATCATGCTTTAAACAGGCTATCACCCTTAATGAATTTACCTCTTTAAGAAATTTTGCTAGAATGTTGAATGGGTCTATACTCATTTACCCACCAGTTTGTTCTTGAGCTACTTGCTCACGTTTCTTCTGGAGCTTAACTAGGTGTGTTAAGTAGCCTGCTATTTGATTCCTTAACTTCTTAGATTTTATGTAAACATATTTCTTAACGAGTTGTTTATTAGCTTCAAAGTCCGTGCTTACCTCGTTAGGATAAAGCTCTAGTAGCTTCCTAGCAACCCTCTTAACGAGCGATATCCTTACCTTACCCATCCTCCCGCCATCTCATCTCTTACCTCTCATAAGTATTTAAGTGTATATGAGTTAGGTTAAGGCTCAGGAATTTGAGCCTCAATTAAAGCTTATATAGAGGCGGTCCTAAATAGATTCAAGGGATAGGTATATGAGCCAGCCGAGTCAGCCTAGGGGTGCTATTGCCCCGACAGCTGGTATACCTGTACTAATACTTAAGGAGGGGACACAGAGGACTTCAGGTCATGAAGCGTTAAGAACTAACATGATGGCTGCAATAACCATAGCTGAGATGTTAAGAACTACTTATGGACCACGTGGTATGGATAAGATGTTAGTTGATACGTTAGGTGAGGTAACCATAACTAATGACGGCGCGGCAATACTAGATAAGATGGATGTACAACATCCAGCAGCTAAGATGCTCGTACAGATAGCTAAGGGTCAAGACGATGAGGTAGGTGATGGAACTAAGACTTCAGTAATATTCGCTGGTGAGTTACTGAAGAATGCTGAGGAGTTATTAGAGAAGAACGTACATCCAACGATAATTATAAACGGGTATAAGAAGGCATTACAGGAAGCAGCTAGGTTTGCTGAGAAGATTGCTAGGGAAGTTGATATAAATGATAATGAGCTACTAAAGAAGGTTGCAGCAACAGCATTAACAAGTAAGGCAGTTCATGGTGTAAGGGACTATTTTGCTGAGCTAGCTGTTAAGGCTGTAAAGCAGATAGTAGAGTATAGAAATGGCAAGAGGTATGTAGATCTTGATAACATCCAGTTAATTAAGAAGCATGGAGGATCCTTAGCAGACACCAAGTTAATCTACGGTATAGTTCTTGATAAGGAGGTTGTTCATCCAGGAATGCCGAAGAGAGTTGAGAAGGCAGGAATAGCGCTAATAGATGCACCACTAGAGATAGAAAAGCCCGAGATAGATGCTGAGATAAGGATTAGCGACCCAACAATGATGAGGAAGTTCCTTGAAGAGAAGGAGAACATTCTTAAGAACATGATAGAGAAGATAGCTTCAGTAGGTGCTAGTGTTGTTATTTGTCAGAAGGGTATTGA
>CAZUAD010000035.1:4791-12520 GCA_964618155.1 uncultured Desulfurococcaceae archaeon | reverse complement strand
GTTAAGGATAGGAACTTAACAATAATTATCGAAAGGAGTAAGGTACCAATAAGAAATGAAGTTAGGGAATTCCTGGATGCTATGGGTGTTGATCCTCTCTCAATGGCGTCAGAAGGTTCAGCAATATTAGCTGTGGATTCTGAAGTTGTGAACGATGTGATTAGGGAATTAAGAAGCCTAGGTGAAACCCATGCTGAAGTGGTGGGTGAGGTTATAAGACCTCCAACTAAGCTCTTAAGAGGTAAAGTGCTAGCAATAACTGAAGTAGGAGGTAAGGTAATATTAGAGCCTAAGTCAGTAAACTTACCAAGAATATGTTAGGTAAGATCATGTGCCTTGGAGTCCCAGCCAAGATAGTAGAGATTTATGAGAATAGCGGTATGAGGTATGCTAAGGTTGATTTAGGAGGTGTAGTAAAGGATGTTATTGTAGTAACGAGTGAGGAATTAGGGATAGGAGATTATGTGATAGTCCATGCAGGTATGGCGATATCTAAAATAAGGGAGGAGGAGGTAAAGGAGATAACTGAACTATTAAATGAACTCTCATCAGAATTTTGATTAAACGCTTACACTTAAAATAATCTATTAAGTCTTATTAATGTAGTTGTCACATTCTTTTAAGGGCATGCCTTGGTGCATGAATGGGCGCTTGCTGAGGCAATTATTAAGTATGTTGAAGCTATTTCTAAAGAACATAAAGCAAAGAAGGTAGCTAAGTTAGTTCTTAGGTTAGGTGTTCTCCAATCAATAGATAAGGACATACTTAAGTTCTCTCTCTACGAGCTAGCCAAACTAAAGGGAATAGTAATAGATGAATTAGTATTTGAGGATGAGGAGGTTAGTTTAAGGTGTAGATCCTGTGGTTATAGATGGCCATTTAACATTAATACCCTAAGTGAGGATGTTAGAGAGGCGCTTCACTTCATTCCTGAGGTTATTCATTCATATATCAAATGTCCTAGATGCGGCTCCAGGGATTTTGAGGTAGTTAGTGGTAGAGGTGTTGCTATTAAGGAGGTGGTATTAAGTGGTGGTTCTTGATCCTAGAGAGTTAATTATTTATGATAGATTAAGGAGCGTGAACAGGAAGATCGCTATTTTAAGTCCTAAAGGTGGTGTTGGAAAGACCTTAATATCCCTTGCCTTAGCACTTTCACTCTCACTCAAGAATCGGAGAGTTGGCTTCCTAGATCTTGATTTAACTAATCCAACAGCTCACATAGCTTTAGGTGTTAACGTAAAGGATTTAAAACCTAAGGAAGAGAAAGGTTTAATTCCCCCAGAGATTAAGGGCATCAAATTTATGAGTATAGCCTACTATAACTTAGATGAACCCCTTCCATTAAGAGGCCACGAAATAGTTAATGTAATAAAGGAATTGTTAGCCATAACCATATGGGGGGATCTTGATTACCTAATAATAGATACACCACCTGGACTTTCAGATGAAGTATTAAGTGTCCTTAAGTACTTTAAAGAGGTTGAAACGTTATTGGTAACAACACCAAGTCCTCTAGCATTAAGATCTGTTGAAAGGCTCATTAAAATGCTTATAGATGCCAAGATCAAGATTCTAGGGATTGTAGAGAACATGGTATTGGAAGGCTCACGTAGTAATTTAATAGCTAGTAGGTATGGATTAAGAGTGCTTTCCTATATACCGTACATAAGCAATTTAGATCATTGGCTTGGCGATGCAGAAAAATTTGTAAAATCTCCGTTAATGGAGTATGTAAACACGTTAAGAAGCTATATAGATAGGGGTTAAATTATGCAGGTATTTAAGGATATTGCTAAGGAATTACGTTCATTAATGAGGAAGCTATTATGCTATGAGAAGTACACCTTAGTATTTACAGGAACCGAGTTAAGGTCTGATGATAAGGTAGCTCTCTACATCTATGATAGGCTTAGGTCATTAGGTATTAAGGGTATCATTAAGTGTGAGTATGGTCTTGAAAACTGCATTGATAGATTAAGGAACGTGACTAAAATGCTCTTGGTGGATGCAGTTTTATTAAGGAACTTAAATCCCGGGAATGTAGTACTATGTGATTTAGACGAGATATCTGATGAAACGCTTATAACAACTCATGCAATACCATTAAATCATATCATTAAGTTATTAAGGATTGTAGGCTCACTTAGAGATGTAAGGGTATTAGGGATAAGGGTTAAAAACTTAGAGATAGGGAATGAGTTAAGCCCCGAAATACGTACGGTTGCAGAGTCCTTAATTAAGATTTTAAGTGATACACTAAGTTCATGTTACTCACAACGCTAAGTTCCTTGGTTGTTCCTTAGGAGTTCCTTAAGAAACTACTCATTTCTTAATAGCCTTAAACAAAAGAGTGTTCTCGGTGATGCCTGTGGACTTAATTGCAATACCTAAAACCTTAGGCTCTATGCTAATATTGCTCATAGTCCTATCAATACCTACTACTATTGCTCTTAATAATAGTGATGTTTACGTAGATAATGCTACCATAGCTAAAGCGTTGAGCAAGGGAGTGTTGGTTAAGGGCTTTATCAAATCAATACTTAACAGGATACACACCCTAACTATGCTAGCTAAAAATTTAAGCATTAAACTGCCTGAGAAACTTAGTACGACTTTAAATAAATCACTAAAGGAGTTAATACATGCTCATCACTTAGCCATATATAATCCAAGAAGGGCATTGCAACTTACTATGTTAGCTCTAAAGAAGGCCTCTCCTGCACTAATCTACATACTAAGGCACTTGCCTAAAGATATATTAAATGACTTAATCTTAAGTGAGGTTAAGTCCAGGGTAATATTAGTTAATAGGACGTTGTCAAAGTTCAGGAGTATCTTAGATAAGCTCAAGGAGCATAATGTAGTCATACCTGAGGACTTAGAAAATGCATTAACGAAGGTTGAGCTTTTAGTAAGTGAATCTATGAAATATGTTGAGGAAGGTAATGTAAGCTTAGCTAAAGTTAAGTCACTTCAAGCGTTAAAGCTTATGAGTGATATATGTAGACATTCCTATTGGAGATTAAGAGGTATACTTACGAAGTACAGTATCGTTATAATATCGCTTAAGGGATTTATGCAGGGTATGTTTAGGTTAATATCACTGATTAATGGTACGATTAAGTTAATTGAGCATAACGAAACAGATAAAGCTTTAACTTACATTAATACAAGCCTTAATGTAGTATCTCGCTTAAGGGATAGGGTAACAAAGTATCTCAACTTCCTTATGCGGAGAAACCTTACCGATACCAATATTAGTAAAGCATTAAGCATAATTAATGATACATTAAGTGATACATGTACTCAACTTACTAATGCGTTTAAGGCTTTAAGGGAGGGCAGGATAGACGAATCATTAAGTTACTTAGGTGGTATCCTCGAATTATTAAGGGTATGTGTTGATGAGGTAATTAATTACGTAAAGCCTTTAGGAAGCTATATAGGTCATAAACGGATAGCGGTAATTCTACTTATTAACCAGTTAAAGAGGGAATTAGCTAAGCTTATAGGTAATGAACTTGGATATCTAGTACTTAAGCTTAATCTCATTGAAGCTAAGCTTAAAATAGCTATAAGACTTTACAAATACGGTAAAATCAACGAAACATTAATGAGGAAAATAGTTGAGAATATAGAGAATGAACTTCAAGGAATGCTTCGTGAAGCAAAGCAGCTAAGGATGCCATTATGGTTGCTACATAGAATAGCTTACTTAAGATACCTAATTTACAAATTATACCATAAATAATAACAACTAAATCTTTTTATGTTAATTAGATCAATAAATTAGGTTGGGGTTTGTGAAAGAAATCATAATCTTAGCTATAATACTAATGGCCTTACCTAGCATTAATAATGTATGTGAAATTAAGGAAACAATAATTTATATTAACAATGATGGTTCTGCTATTATTGAAGAAATACTTCATTGTAGTAAGCTGCTTGAAGATGTAAGCGTTACTACCTTAGGTAAGCCAATATATGTTAAGGTATCAAGCGAAGATGAATGTATACCCTTCAACATTACAGACAATACTATAAGTTTTATAGTAATCTATGAGTATGTAAACATAACCTACATAACTCTTGATTTAACCGCTAAGGTTAATGAGACATGGATCCTCAAATACTCTTCACCACATAGCACAATAGTTGTTTTACCTAACGATACTATTCCTATTACCATAGAGCCTACTAATGTAGATATAGTATTAGTAGGTAAAAGAATAGGTATGAAGTTCCCACCAGGTAATGTCTTAGTAAAATATATAATACTACCCAAATCTATAGTAACGTCAATACGCACATTTAAATATAAGGTAACCTCTAAAGTTGAAGGTAAGGAATTTAATGGGTTGATACTTACATTAACTATTGCATTACCTATAGCTTCTATAGTAGGTGTCACCTTTTACCTCTTCTTAACACGTAGGAGTGGTGCACTAAGGGGTAGGTTACCAATTGATGAGGTGGATAAGAAGATATTAGAGGTACTTAATAAGTACGGCGAGTTATCTCTTAAGGAAATACAGCATAAGACGGGTTTACCGAAAACTACACTTTATAGAAGGCTTAGAAAATTAGTTAATTTAGGACTTGTTGAAGTGCGTACTATTCAAGGCTTATCACAATATAGGATTAAGGTTAAGGTTTAATGTAGAGTAATACTGTTGTAAGGATTAAAGCTATACCTACAGGAACTCCTCCGTACTTTAATAGTGATTTAATACCCTGCTCTATCCTAAATCTTCCAAAGGAGGCCTTAATTATTGAGATTAAAGTTAATAATGCTAGGTACTTAACAATAAGAATTAATACTCCCTGGACTGAGAGATGAGGGAATGGGTATGGCCCTCCTAAGAATACGTATACTATGAATACTAATGTAATAGCGATGTCTATGTCATGTAGGAGATTATTGAATGCTAAGATTGGCCCACTAAATTCCGTTGCAAAACCAGCTATGATCTCCTGTTCTGCTTCAGGTATATTGAAGGGTTGAAACATAGCTCTGGCCTGTAGAGTTACTAATACAGCTATTAAGGCTAATGCCATAGGCACTACTAAAGCTGGATTAGTCCAGAGCCATACACCATATCTTGAAGCACAAATCATTGAATATGGAGCCTCACAATAATTTCCATAGAGGTGTGTTGAGAGCATAACCGGTATAATCATGGCAGTAAAGTGTATTGGCTCGCTTACCACGAATATAGATAGGAATCTAGAAATCCCTATCGACGTAAACGGATTAGGCATCGATAATGACATCATTATTAATGAGAATGGAATCCAAATGCAGCATAGATAAATGTAGATTAGGAAGTCGTAAGGCGCTATGAGTCTATAAGGTGAAATAGGTAATAGGAGTAAGGAGACTACTGCAGCACCAATACCTAGAAATGCAAAAGCCTTAGCTAGCCTTAAACTACTTAACCTCTGTTTAATCTCTTCCTTTACACTTAAGAGCTTAATTAAATCAGCTAATGGCTGTAAAATCCCGAAAGGACCTACATATGAAGGTCCCATCCTACTTTGTAATCTCGCTACAAACTTCCTAATATACCATTCAGTAAATAATCCTAATGATAATGTAAAAATGAGCCCAGGGAATATGAGTAAGGAGAATATTAGGAGGTGAATCTGCGGTAACATTGTTATACCCCCCTAAATGCCATGAGGTAAACTATCATTATGAGCGCTAACATTACGAGGAAGCCATACCAACCACTCATATACCCTGCCCAATCACTTAATCTTCCGGTATGCATAAGATCTCTAAAGTATCTGTAAAGAGATCTACCTACATTCCTTATAAAGGCCCAATATAGAGAATCTATGGGTCCTGTTACATCTGAAAGTATTTTAGGAGATTCACCGCCTATATATACTTCAGAAGCTTCACCTCCTTGACCAGTATACCTGCTTTTTAGGGTCGTATATAGGATTAGAATAACTAATGCTACGAAAGCCATTGAGGCGGTGTAAAGCACCATTAGGTATTGAGGTTCTAGTATTAACTCCATTACCATGGTTAACCACCTATATGCCTAAGTAAATTATAAACAACTAGGTTAAATGAATCTATATATGATTTAACGCCTTCAGGACTTAATGAGTGCTCGATGACGTATGCTAGCCATTCAGTTATTCTTGGATTGATTACTCCTAGCAGTATGGAAATTATAGCTAGTACTAATGGTACATATGTCATTAATTTAGGTGTAGCAGCTATTCTTGTAATTCTAACCTGCTTAAACCATAAACTATCAATAACTTTAACATATCCCAGAACTGATATGGCAGATATTACGACGACGAGCACTGCCGGGATGGGCATATTAGCACTAATGAATGCTGAGTAAAGCATTAACTTACTGAAGAATCCTCCTAGTGGTGGAACACCCATTAACTGTAGGAATCCTATTATGAGTACTGCCATAGCTAACTTATTGTATCTACCCATACCTGCCAACTTATCTAAATCTCTACTGCCGGCCATACCTATGAATACACCTGTCACAAGGAAGAGTAAGGCTTTACCAACACTATGATTTATTAAGTGATAGAGTGACGCGGTTAAGCCCATATTAATTATATCCTGACTTAATGTTGAAAATCCTAATGAGAGGCCCATAAACATTAATCCTACATGACTTATGGTGCTATAAGCTAATAACCTCTTTACATCTCTCTGAACAACCATCATTAAGGCTCCAATAAGGCCCGACATAATCCCGAGTATTAATAAGGTAAAAAGAACGGCATCCCTAAGTAATACTATGGGCTTACTTAATCCAAAAACTGTATAAAGTAATCTGGCCACAGCATAAACACCTACGTTGACAACAAGTCCTGAAAGAGCTGCAGATACTGGTGTAGGAGCTTCTGGATGAGCATCTGGTAGCCAAAAGTGGTTGGGGAACAATGCGGCCTTATACGTAAATGCCCAAAGAGCTAGGGCTATTGCTGTTATACTAGCCACAACTATATTACCGAATAAACCCCCGCTAAATACGTTACTCGTGAATACTAAGCCCTTAAATGCTATATCAGCCATGGTTAAGGTTCCATAGGATGCGTATATGAATATGACGGCCAAGAAGTATATCGTAGTTGCTACTGCTCCAAATATTGCGTACTTCATTGCGGCTTCAATAGCCTGGTGCTTACCTCTATAGTAAGCGACTAGGGCATAAGCCGATATCGAGAGAACTTCAAGCATTACGAATAGGTTAAACACATCACCCGTATAGAGGCAGCCAAGGAGACCTGCCTCTAAACCTAATAATAGCGTATAATACCAAGCATGTCCTCCATCTCTTATGTAGACGGTGCTGTACACAACTATTAGGAACATTACAGCTGCTGTAAGAACTCCCAAGACTGCTGAGTATAGATCAACCTCATAAATTATTCCTAAAGGTGGTGGCCAACCAGCAAATACATAGACTATTGGCGCACCGAAACTTAATACTAAATTCAAGTTCATTACGGTAGCTATTAAAGCTATTAACGAAACTGCTATGGCATATATGTCATAGAACAGCTTCCTCTTAATTATAAGGCTAAACACTGGTAGGATGAAAGCTGTAGCAATTATGAATGGTACGATGAATCCTAGGGTATGTGCTGACCCTAACATTACATTGCCGCTTAATAATCCATAGGTCATGATCCCACCTAATCAAATACTCTACTTGCAAAGAATTCGAACTTACGT
>CAZUAD010000035.1:0-4781 GCA_964618155.1 uncultured Desulfurococcaceae archaeon | reverse complement strand
AACTTACGTATTATCTCCTTGGTTATGCTCACCTCAACGCCTTTAACGTTAATCCAGTGTATGTAGTAGAGCCTCTTACCCTCATCAATATCTACAACCACAGTACCTGGTGTATTTGTTACTGAGTTAGCTACAGCTGTTATTGCGTAATCAGTCTTAACATCGTAAGGAACTCTCACGATACCTGGTCTTATAGGCATTTTAGGATGTAGGATCCTATACATTACATCAAGATGGGCTCTAACTTCATCTACGAAGAAATACCTTAATGCATAAGCTATTAGCCATAGAAACCTCTTAGGATTAGCTAGCTTTGAAGGATTAGTTACTGTGATATTAGCTACGAGAGCTCCCACCACCCCAGCAACTATAGCACCAGTAAATATGTCGTAGAATCTTACTGAGCCGGTAAATATTATGTAAACTAAGAAAGTCATTAGTGCTGGTCCTAGACCCCTTAATACTCGAGTAAGTACCATGGGAATCACCCCTTAAGCTTAGCTATCTTCCTAACATCAGTTGTGCCATAGAGTCTATAGGTCTGTAAAGCTAGGAATACTAAGAATATGGTTACAGCTAACCCTATTACTATGGCTGTTAAAACCAATGCTTGAGGTAATGGATCAACAGCTGATTTCACAAATAACTCTATATCACCTACCTTTGGAGGTAGACTTGTAAGTACTGGTGGTTTCGTGGGCGATGTTGCTGAGGGCCAAGCCCTATAACCAACAATTATCGCTAAAGTGTTAACACTGTCACTTAATATGGTTACAGCTATTATCTTCTTTATTAGGCTAGGTCTAGCAAATACTCCATAAAGACTTACAGCAATATTAACTAGGATTGTCAGAATTAAGATATTGAACAGATATAAATTTAATACCTCAGGCCTCATGAGTTTCACCCCTTAAGAATTTAATTACGCTTGATTCAGGGATTGCGAGGAGTAGGAAAACTATTGTGAATCCTGCAGCAACTGCGAACATTTCAAATATGTTAAACAGTATTAAAGTACCTCCAATGAGATTACCTCCTACTTGATACGGAAATCCTATTGGTGCGTAAGGCTTTGGTTGATTCTGAAATACATAGGCGTTAACGCCTAATGGTAGCGCTATGAGTAATACTATGAAGGCAGCTAATCCTACACCCAGTAAACCTATGCTCCTCATAACCAGCATTGAGTCCTTAGACACACCTCTCTTTTCTAGGAATAGTTTAGAGAATATCACGAGTACGAGTAATGGAGCAACGGCGGCAGTTGCACCACCTTGAAATCCACCACCCGGTGTTAAATGACCGTGTAATGCTATGGAAGCTGCTACAGCTATTATCATGCCTAAGGTTATTTTAGTTACAGTCTTAACTATTAGCGACATACCTCTACCTAAACCCTCACTTCCTGTAATACCTCTCATTATCGCTACGCTACCTATGATTGCTAGAAAGAATACAGCAGTCTCAAATAGTGTGTCAAGACCCCTATAATCCCATACCACAGCAGTAACTGCTTCAGGTGCCATAGCGCTAAAGAACTTATGGAAGGGGTTAAACGTAGTTCTTAGATACCACTTAGCAACTTGCCTTACGTCCCTTGGCGGTAGTAAATAGCCTAATGCACCAACACTTAAGGCTAGAGCAGCATGTAGTATGAAGATTATGACAGAAACTATTATTACTAACTCCTTAACCCTCACCTTCACCACCCTCATATCTTTCAGTTTTCTTTATTAGGAAAAGAATCACAGCAGGATAGAGACCTACAGCTACAGGTATGTAGACTAAGTCTATGTCAGGGGCCATGAGCAAGTAGTATATGAATGCATACACAGTACTTTGGATAGCTGAGAAAACTACCGCTCTAACAAGATCTCTCTCCAAAATAGCTAGTATTGTAGCTATGGTTGATATGAGACCCAGTATTGCCAATATAGCGTATGTTAATAACTCATAACTCACCTACTCCCACCTCTATCTTCTTCGAGATGATCAACAACCTTAGGTTCAACAACGGCTGCTCTTGATCTATGAGCTGCTCTAGCTAGTGCATGTGACCCTGCTGGTGCTAGTATGAGGATTAGGAGAGCTGTTATAAATGAACCTCCAGCCATAAACCACCTATACACTCCTAAAAACTCAGCTCCTGCAGCTATCAATGTGACCCCTATAAGCGGAAGGAATGCACCTCCTATAGTTCCTAAGGTTGCAGCATGTAGCCTTACATAGAAGTTAGGAAATCTAAGCATTCCTAGAGCAGCTATAACATCTATGATAGCTCCTACTCCAACGGCGATTTCACCGATTACTATTAATATATCGCTTAGTGTAACCATGACTACTCACCCAACTCCTTCTTAGCTTCTAGATACTTCGATACATAGATATCTAGTGCATAGACCCATAAAGCAAGTACTATGGCTACAGGTATCAAAATGGGACTTCTAAAGAAGATAGCTAGTATCACTAGGAAGGCTGCGAGATCATAAGTTAGGGCATCTATAGCTAAAACCGTGTCAGGTATTGTTGGCCCCTTAAAGGCCCTAATGCTATAAAGTACAAAAGCTAGCATGAAAATAGGCATAACGAAGAGTATGAAATTCATGATCTGAGTCTCATCAACCATGCTTAACCACTCTCTTTAAGGTCTTTAAAGATAAGTCTCTTGATGTTAAAGGTCTTTGAGGTGATGAAAGTCTGTACTCATTTGTTGTGATATAGGCGTTTACGGGACATATAGCTACGCAACGGTAGCAGAAGACACATTTCATGTAGTCTATTAGCGGGTATAATCTTCTAGGATTCTTCTTAGGGACCTCATACTCCTCAGGAATCTTAGTCATAACTATAGCATTAGCTGGGCAGTCTATAGCACATAAGCTACAGCCAATACACTTACTTAAGTCAGCATAATGTCTACCCCTAAATCCCTCATAAACTTCAGTTTCCTCCTTAGGGTACTCTATTGTTACGGGTTTCTTAAAGATCCATCTTAAGACTTCATTAAGAATTCCGCTCATTAAGCTTCACCTCTTACTAAGTACTTTAAAGGAACATGCCTCCTCATACCCTTCTTTAGGTCTATAACTATAGCTCTCTCCATGCAGGAAATGCATGGGTCATAGCTAACAAGGATCACAGGAACATCAGCTAAGGTATGGCCTAAGTAGCTAAATCCACTATTAATTATGTTATTAAATGAAGGAGTTCTAATCTTGACCCTATAGGGTTTATCTCCACCCTTACTCATTACGTAGTACGTTAATTCACCCCTAGGTGCTTCAGCTGTTGTAAAGGCCTCACCTTCCGGAAATCTCCTAGGAAGTCTTTTTTCATCAGGTACAGGATTCCCTTGCGGTAGGTGATTTAAGACATACATGGATACTTCTAGCGATACTAAAGCCTCCTCCCATCTAACCATCATTCGTGCATGGGAATCACTTTCATTTCTCGTGACCACCCTAAAGGGTACTTCGTCATAAGCGTCATACCTATCATAGTCTCTAGAGTCAGAAGGTACACCAGCAGCTCTTAAGTTCGGACCTAAGAGTCCATGGTTTACAACATCAGATCGTTTAAGCCTACCCACATCAATGAGTCTTTTTCGTATGGTGGTATCCTCCTCAAACACTCTCATGTAGTACTTAATACGTGGTTCTAACCTCTCCAGTAGCTTCTTAAGTCTGTCCCTAGCTACTTCATTAATATCTCTCCTCACACCGCCTACCATCATATAGTCAGCTAATACTCTAGCGCCGGTTAATATTTCCTTAGCCTTCATAACTAGCTCTCTATCCCTCATTATGTACATGAATAAAGTATCAAAACCTAGTATTTCAGCCATTACGGCATTAATAAGCATATGACTATGTATTCTCTCAAGCTCTAAAGCTAATACCCTTAAATACTTAGCCCTGGGCGGAGGGTCAACATCCAGGATAGCCTCTAACGCTCTGACATAGCAGTTTGCATGTACGGTATTACATATTCCACATACCCTGCCGCAGATAAATATGTTCTTATAGAAGGTGTTTCTCTCGGTTAATTTCTCAATGCCTCTATGATTATACCCGGTATTTATTTCAACCTTGACTACTTCTTCGCCATCAGCGTAAACTTTAAGCATTATGGGTTCGTGGAGAGCTGGATGTTGAGGGCCTATGGGAATTTCAAGAAGCATGGGAAATTCAACTACCTTATCAGCTTTTACATCACCCATACTTACACCTTTGCATCCTTTCTTAATGGATAGGTACCCTTTTCAGCAATTTCTATAGGTACAAAGAAAGCTCTTTTCAGAAAGCTATTACCTTCAAACGTTATACCTAGTAGGTCGTAAGTTTCACACTCACCCGATAATGCTGCCTTGAATACATTAAGTACTGAGGAGATATTAGGCTTATTCCTAGGGAGCTTTACTCTTATGACTATATATCTCTTAAGAGGAATTATATTGATGAAATAATCAACTCTTATAATATTATCTTTAGGAAAGTCCGTACCAACTATTGTTGAGAGAATAACATTTTCAATACCGAGCCTATGCATTAACTCCTTCATTACATCATTTAAAGAGCTTGGATCTATTTCTATGACGAGTCTATCATTACTCTTCATAATACTTAAAGACTTAACATATTTACTTAAAAAATCAAGTTTTAAAGTCTTTAACAAATCGGTGGATGACTTCATTTTTTAGCACCTCTTAACCTATTGAGTAGTTTTATAATTCCATGAAGAATTGCTTCAGGTCTTGGAGGGCATCCTGGAATGTACATATC
>CAZUAD010000034.1:0-12942 GCA_964618155.1 uncultured Desulfurococcaceae archaeon | reverse complement strand
TGACTTATATACAAGCATCTGGTAGGTGTAGTAGATTATTCAATGGTCGTATGACCTTAGGGTTATCAATACTCCTCTTCGAGGATGAAGATCTTTTTAACATATTTATGCGTAAGATAAGAAACTTCATAATAGATTATAACCCTAAGAGATTAAGTGATATTGACTTAGATAAGGTAAAAAAGGAGCAAGTAAGGAGTAGAGAGGAGTTTTTTGATAGTTCCTTCATTCACGACAACATAAAACCCGTATTAATCGTCGTTGAATCACCAACAAAAGCTAAGACAATAGCTAAGATGTTTGGTAGGCCTGGAAGGAGGTATTTGGGAGACTATGTTGCTTACGAGACTGTTATAAACTTAGACAATAAGATATTCGTAGCAACCATAGCGCCCACCTTAGGTCACGTATTTGATTTAGTTATTAATGAAGGACTTTATGGTGTAAGGTTAGGAAGTGAGCTCATACCTGTTTATACAACAATTAAAAGGTGTAGGGAATGTGGTCATCAATTTACTGATGAGGTAGCTAAATGTCCTAAGTGTGGTTCTGCAAAAATAAGAGATAGTATTGTGGTGATTAATGCGTTAAGGAAGTTGGCTCAAGAAGTTGACGTCGTATACTTAGCCACGGACCCTGATGAGGAAGGTGAGAAGATTTCCTATGACGTTTACTTAGCATTAAGACCATACGTTAGTAAGTTTTACAGAATTGAATTTCATGAAGTAACTAAGAGTGAATTTCTTAGAGCATTAAGGAATCCTAGAAGCATAGACCTCATGAAAGTCAATGCACAAGTGGTTAGGAGGGTTGATGATAGATTAATAGGTTTTGAACTAAGTTCCATTTTACAGCGTAACTTCGGTAAGCCTTGGTTGGGAGGTGGTAGAGTTCAAACCCCTGTTCTTAAGTGGATTGTAGATAGATATTCATCATACATAGCCTCAAAAGGCTATCTTGTCGTATTAAATCTACGTGGTTTAAGGGTAAAGCTGTTTGTTAAGAGTAAGAAGGAAGTTGAAGAGATAATTAGAAAGGTCAGTAGCGAAGGTGTGTGGGTTGAAGTTAAAGGTGAGGAGATTAAGGATCTTAATCCGAAACCTCCATACACAACAGACACTTTACTTTCAGAAGCATCAAGAGCCCTAAACCTACCATTAAGTAAGGTTATGAAGCTAGCTCAAGATCTTTTTGAACTAGGCTTTATAACGTACCATAGAACTGATAGCACTCACGTGTCAGCTTTAGGGAGAGGTATTGCCGAAGAATATTTAAGCTCAATAGGTTTAGGAGACCTATTCACACCTAGGAGTTGGGGTGAGAAGGGTACACATGAATGTATCAGACCTACAAGGCCCATTGCTAGTCTCGATAACTTAGCCTATAATGCTATGACTTTAAACCTCACGTACGCTCATAAAGCACTCTACGATTTAATATTTAAGAGGTTCATAGCTAGTCAGATGAGTAGCGCTAAAGTTAAGTACGTTAAGGTTAGCTTTATAATATTAGATGACCTTAGTATAAATGAAGTACTACCTATTGAGATAGTATCTAATGGTTTTAACTTAGTATATCCCATAACACTTTATGAGTGGCTTAGAAACTTAAGGACCTTAAGAATTAAGCCTGATAGTATTAAAGTATATAGATCATCAAAGAACCCACTCTATACTGTTGCTGACATAGTAAAGCTTATGAAGACCTATAGGATTGGTAGACCTAGTACTTATGCTAAGGCATTAGAAAATAATTTAAGGCATGGATATATAGTCCTATCAAAACGTAGGTTAAAGGTTATACCAACTAAGTTAGGAATTGAAGTTATTAAATTCATTGAGAAGAATTATCCTGAGTTAACGAGTACCGAATTAACTAGAGCGTTGGAAGCCTTACTTGACGGTATTAAGTTAGGAAGAGTAGGTAGGTCTGAAGGTCTTATGATAGTCTTTAGTGACTTAATGAGATTAAGGTATGATCAAGTACTCGAGACGTTCTTAGAGGATTACATTAGCTATGGCGCTAATTCTACATAACCCTTTCTATTATTATCTCTATAAATGACGTCAATTTACCCTTCCTATCCTCACTACCTATTCTTACGTTACTTAATTTTACAGCATCACCCATACGTTCTTTGACTGCGTTGTAGACTGCTATAGCTTTTGAGATATTATCGCCTCTTCCTCTAATGATTATTCTCTTAACTCCTTGATTAAATAGTATTGCTATGGACACTATGTAATCAAGCACGGGCTTATTACCAACAGTAATCTTACTCTCCTCAGCACTCACTTCTCTCTACCCTTACTCATGATATACCTAGAGGTAAATATAGGTAATGTCTTCACTATGTTCTTCGGTATGAAGTTAATTAAAGCTTAAATAATTGCAGAATATACTACATAAAAGGTAAGGATATATGTTACCAACTAGGATTGAGAGTCCTTTAAGAACCTTAAGATCTGCAATAAATAGAGATGTACTAGTTAAAATAAAGGATGGAAATGCTTATCTTGGAAAGCTCATAATGACTGATTCAACAATGAATGTAGTCATGACTGATTGCGAAGAGCTAAAGGGAGATAAGGAAGAGCCTGTAGCTAGGTATGGCACTGTACTCATAAGGGGAAGTCAAATACTATACATAGTACTTAATTATAGTAGGAAAACCTAAGCTTATACAACTAATTAGGTTGTACTTAGGGATTGTGCTAAACCTTTAATTTATTTGCGCCTCTAACATCTAGGTAGTAGAGATGTCTAAAAATATCTATGTAGAGGAGCTACGTAGGGAGCCTGTAGCTAATCAGCACATCGAGCTAGTTGAGAGAAAAGGTTTAGGTCACCCTGACTATATAGCTGATGCCTCAGCTGAGGTCTCTAGTGTTGAATTATCTAAGTATTATTTAGAGAAATATGGAATGATCCTTCACCACAATTTAGATAAGGTACTATTAGTAGGTGGTCAAGCAAGACCTGTATTCGGTGGTGGAGAGGTTCTTCACCCAATATACATAATCATTTCTGGCAGGGCTACAGAATTCGTCATAAAAAAGAATGGTGATATGGAGCGAGTACCTATAGGTACATTAGTTATTAATGCAGTGAAGAACTGGATTAGAAGGAACTTTAGGTTTCTTGATCCTGAGAGGCATGTCATAGTTGATTATATGATTAGAAGTGGTAGTTTTGACTTAGTAGGCGTTTACGAGTTAGGACTTAAGGCGGTACCACTAGCTAATGATACTAGCTTTGGTGTAGGTTTCGCGCCTCTAACAACACTTGAAAAGCTTGTTCTTGAAACCGAAAGATACCTTAATTCAAGAGATCTTAAGAGTAGGATTCCTGAGGTAGGTGAAGATATTAAGGTTATGGGGTTAAGGATAGGGAAGAAAATAACATTAACTATAGCTATGGCAACTATATCAGCTCTGATACCCGACATAGATCACTACCTATCAGTTAAGGAGGAAGTTCATGAGAAGATAAAGGACTTAGCAGTAAGAATAGCTCCAGAATATGATGTCGAAGTACACATTAATACAGCAGATAAACCCAACAAAGGCATTGTATACATAACTGTAACAGGTACCTCAGCAGAGCATGGTGATGATGGTATGACGGGTAGAGGTAATAGAGCTAATGGATTAATAACCCCATTAAGGCCTATGAGCCTTGAAGCAACAGCAGGTAAGAATCCTGTAAGCCATGTTGGTAAGTTATATAATGTCTTAGCCTCCAAGATAGCTCATAGAATAATAAAGGAAATACCAAAGATCGAGGAGGTTTATGTAGAACTCTTATCACAGATAGGCCACCCAATAAACGAGCCATTAGCTGCTATAGCTAAGATAATACCTTCAAAAGGTACATCATTTGCCAATCTAAAGTCTGATGTAGAATCAGTAATTAAGGATGAGTTAGATAAGATAACAGAGTTAACACCGCAGATAGTTGAAGGAAAAGTAATGCTATTTTAACTATGATTGATAAATGATGTATGAAACCGGGACTGAAACGTGATGATAGGTCGGTGGCTGATTATTCCTTTTAATACCCTTTAAATTCTTCTTAACGATATATTAGAAGAGTATGCTGCTTGCTGAGATATATAGGGAGCTTGATGCTAAAGACTTCAAAATACTTAGCCTTTTTGAGAAACTACTTAGTAAGTATGAATACATACCTATAGAACTAATTGAGAAAAAGATTAACTTACCTCCTAAGGAGCTTGCTCTAAGACTTAAAAAATTACATAAGCTTAAGTTAATCAAGCGTAGTCTAACACCTTTTCATGGTTACAGGCTTACTTACTTAGGGTTGGACTGCATAGCATTAAGGAGCTTAGTTTCTAAGAACGTAATAGCTTACTTAGGTGATAAAATAGGTATGGGTAAGGAAAGTGAAATATACATAGCTAAAGACAGTAATGGTAACTTACTTGCTGTTAAATTTTACAAAATCGGTAGGATAAGCTTTCAAAAGGTAGCTAGAGTTAGATCCTACTTAGTCGATGAACCTAATTGGATGATAAGGTCTATGGTAGCAGCTGAGAGGGAGTATAAAGCTCTAATAGACCTAATGAACTACACACCATACGTACCAAAGGTCAGGGGTTGGAGTAAGCATGCAGTAGTCATTAACTTCATAGAAGGTATTGAGCTTTATAGGTATAAGGACGCTAGGGACCCTAAGGGTATGCTTAAAAAGATATTGCATGCCCTTAGATCAGCATTCCTAAATGTAGGTATAGTTCATGGAGATTTAAGCGAGTACAACGTCCTAGTTGAAGTTAAGGATGAAGAAGAGACTCCATACATTATTGACTGGCCTCAGTACGTGTATAGAGACGACCCGACTCATGAAGCATTATTAAAGCGTGATGTTGATTACATAGTTAGGTTCTTTAACCGTAAATATAGATTAGATATTGATGTAAGTAAGGCTCTTAGTTACGTTATGGGGAAAATAGATGACATCTAAGAGAACTGTCGTAGGCATCGATATTATAAGGTCTGGTGGTGGATCATTAAGCGATTACGTTTACGCACTAGCCATAGTTAGGGATGGCAGCATTGAGAAAGTAGAGGAGGTTAGTTTAAGTAGGCTTATAAGAATATTGTGGGACTTAAGACCTAAGATTTTAGCACTCGATAACATTTATGAACTTGGAGGTAGTAGTAGGAATGTTATAAAAGTGCTTAAACTCTTACCCCCAGATATCGATGTGGTCCAAGTAACATTAGAAAATGGCAAGTTCGTGGGAATTCATGAGTTAATTAATAAGGTTAGAATAAGTACTGAATCCTCGCTAGTTAAACATAAGTTGGATCCGTTTAAGACAGCCATAGCCCTTGCCCTACTAGCTGATAAAGGCATTGGTACGAAGCTTCAATTATATGAAAAGAAAGTCAAGATAATAGTTAGTAAGGGTAGATCAGGTTACGCAGGTGGTTCCAGATCAGATAAGTATCAAAGAAATATGAGGGCCGCTGTTGCAAGGGTTGTTAAGAAGATAAAGGAGCAACTTGATAAGAAGGGCTTAGATTATGATTTAATGATAAGGAGGAGTATGGGGGGTATTGAGAGAGCATTATTTATTGTATACGCTGATCGAAAGGACCTATATGGCATTATAAGCAATATTAAGGGTCACGATGTAAAAGTGAAGCTAAAGCCTGTGATAAGCAGTAAGTTTATTTCCTTAAGCCGTAAGGGTGAGCTGAAGAGATACTTGATCGTAGGTTATGATCCAGGTATGGAATCCGGTCTAGCTATCTTAGATCTTAATTCAAGACCTATACTGATAACGTCAGGACGAGAACTTGATAGGAGCGAGATAATTTCAGTTATATCTAATCTAGGCATAGCTGCTATAGTGGCAACAGATAAGAACCCGCCTCCAGACATGGTTAAGAAGTTAGCATCAACACTTAAAGCTCAACTCTACACGCCACCACATTCATTAAGTACAGCGGAGAAAGAGCTCATAGTTAAGGAGTTTTGTGAGAAGTTTAAGGTAAGTATTAATAATACTCATGAGAGAGATGCCTTAGCTGCAGCCATTAAAGCATATAGAGTTTTTGAGCAAAAAATGAAGAAGCTCCAAGAGAGAATAGAGTTAATGGGATTAAAGGTAAGCAATATTCAAGAATATAAGGTTAGACTCATAAGGAATGAACCTTTAAGCAAGATAATAGAGGACATCATAGCAAGCTATATTGAGAGAGGATCAAAAAGAAGAAGTGAGGTAAGATACGAGGTAATTAGGGAATTAATTTCCGAAACCATGAGTAAACAGCATGAGTTAAGAGATAAGGAGAAGAAAATACGCTCACTTAATGAGAAGATAGAACTTTTAGAAAAAGAAAATGCTGCATTGAGGAATAAAATAAAAGACTTAGAATCAAAGTTAAAGGATTATGAGTATAAAATTAACGTAATGTTAAGTGAGTTAAGTAAGGATGTATTTAAGGATAGGAAAGTGAGTGAGTTAGCTCATAGACTTAATAATTTAATTAGATATGCTGATGAGCTAAAACGTGAAAATGAGAGGTTAAAAGATTTCATTACTAAATTTATGGACATACTAAGGATGATAAAGAATGGTGAGTTGGTGCTGGTTAAAGTGATAAAGCTTAATGCATTAAGGACAGTTCATGAGAGAGTTGATGAAGTAATCTACTTGGACGTACCACAAACATTAGGATGTACGGACTTAGATGAGGATCTCATTAATCACTTAAAGAACATTAAAATAGGTGTACTACTACCTCAAGGACTTAATGATCTAGCTAATTGCTTAAAGATGAGATACTTAATACCTGTAAAGCAATTAGATGAAAAACCCGTGATTAAAGGTGATGAGGTTATTGTTGTACCTTCAGATGAGATAAAGAAATTAAGTGATGTTATTAAGGAGGTTGAGGAGCTTAAGAGGAAGGAAGTAGAAAAGAAGGCTCTTACTGAGGAGAAGTTGGAGAAGCTCATCGAGACATATAGGTTAAGTAGAATGAGAGAAGATGCTAATAGCATGTATGAACAGGTCAATGAAGAATAAGTTAGTAAGTTGAGCTAAACTTATTACTGCCTAACCTCACTCTTTAGGGGATAATGATGGTTAAGATGAAGAAGTTAATTTTTAAACAAGAGTATGGTCAAGATATCTTAGAGGGCAAGAAATCAGCTACTATTAGACTAACATCTAAGCTTAAGAAAGGGGATATTGTTGAGGTTAGAGCTGGTTTCGTTAAGATAGGAACAGCTGTAATAGAAGATGTTGAAACTAAGAAAATTAAAGAACTTAGTGAAGAGGAGGTAAGAAGGGATGGCTTTAAGAGTAAGGAGGAATTGATGAAGGCATTAAGGAAGATTTATGGTAAGGATATAAATGAGAGGACTGAAGTCAAGCTTATTAAGTTTAGATTACTTGGAAGGTACGATGAATTTACTTAGTAAATACTATGTATGAGATACTTGACTTAGGAATTACATACGTTGCCTCATCGCTCCTAATGCCGAGTTCATACTTCGCAACTTTCATCAACTTACCTCTCACGGTAAGCCCATTAATTAAGTGTATTTCTACGTTCTCACCTACAAGATCGGAGGTAAGTACAGTATCTTCTAGCTCTCTAGAGCCATAGCCATGAATCTCAGGTGCCTCAGTTTCAATGTAGAGTATTGCATGTCTAAATACTATTATGGGTGTATCTCTTACTCTAAGACCTATTTCATACCTCGCTACCTCATCAACTACACCCTCAATTAGGTCTTCTCTACCTAGTACCTTAATCTTTATTGACTTACCTTCAAATCTCTCATCTATTATGTTCTCTTTGACCGTAACACATACCCATTTAGAATTTAGTAGTTATGGCTAATAAAATTATTAACAGGCATAACATATTACTTACATGAATGATGAGTGCCGGACTATGAGTGATGATTAAGCTGAGCTGCGCTGATTAGCTACTTGCTTACCTCCTTATAATCTATCCCTAATTTCTCCGCATAAGAGTAAGCTTTCATCATTTCATCTATCTTAGGTCTTCTTGCGATATCCCTATATCTATGAGGGTATTTAACAACCCAGAACTCAGGTCTGTACTGGTCCATTATATTAACTAAAGCATTTCTACAGTTTGAAGCAATCCATGATAGTATAGGTTTAGTACAGCACTCTAAGTGATTAGGTAGTACAAGGTGTCTTATTATTATTGGATCACGATTAGCACATATGATCTTCATATTTCTCGATATTACATCGTAATAATTCCTTATAGCTGATAATCTAAGTGCACACTTATTATTACCGTACTTAAAGTCAGGTAACCATATGTCTATGAGATCTAGCAGTAATTTTAATGCTTTCACGCTTAAGTACATGTTGCTATTCCATAGCTGTGGTACGTTAATGTTAAGGTATTTAAGAGATGCTATGATGTTATGTAGATTAGGTGTTGGCTCCCCTCCTACATGATTTATATTCCTAGCCCCTTCAAACCTCAAATACTCTTGAATGCTAGCCAATTCCTCAGGTCCTACTTTAACACCGGAGTAGGGATTTACCTGGGAAATATCGTAATTTTGACAGAAGACACATCTAAAGTTACAACTACCATAGAATATTGTCCCACTAGGAACTAAAGGTGCTTCCTCCCCTAAGTGTAAGAAATACGTAGTTACATAGGAATCTAAGTTGAGTCTACAAACACCTTTCTGATGCTCTCTATTAACTCTACATCTCCATTCACATAGCTCACACTTCCTAACAATTCTCTTAACTATCTCTATTTTAACATCAAGGAAAGAGAGTTTAGGGCTTCCCATCTCCTTAACATCCTTAAGCTTTAACTTCCCATTCCTAGCCTTATCTAAAAGTTTAAGGAAGTATTTCCTTACACTATCATGGAGATCCCATAACTCCTCTTCACTTAAATCTTTAAGGTTTACGTCAACAGCAACTTTCTTAGCTATCATAAACTTCGCTGGAAGTTCATTGTTCATTACCATGTAGTACCAGTGTAGTTTCCTCTTTACCTTATCTGACTCCCATACGTAGATTGCATCAGGTCTAACTACACTCCAATATTTGCTCTCCCATAATAACGGCATATCTCGTCTGCACCCTAAGTCAAGGTATGGTATAAGCCCTTATTACGTTACCCTCCAAATATATCAAATAACTTAATGATGCATTCCTTCGATACTTTACCCTTACTCGTAAATTTCACGTTTTCTAACTCCAAAAGTCTTCTCTTAAAGTACCTGCTTTTTCTCTCGTTTATTGTATAGGATCCTATGTCCCTATTACTCATGATTACTCTATGACATGGTATTACTATAGGCTTTCTATTAGTACTTAGTACCTTACCTACGTAACGCGGACTAAGTCCTAATACCTTAGCTATTTCGCCGTATGTTGTTACAAATCCTAGAGGTATTAATTGTACTAGCGCATATATGATCTCGACTATTACCTCCTTCACATCATTTTCCATAATTAGTGATAAGTTCTCGTTATGTACCCTTATTGCTATAGGTACTTTCTTCACACTATTTTGACTCCTCTAAAGCCTTCTTAGACCTAATTATTATGGTACCCTCATCTTCCCTTCTTTCAACAATGTACTCAGTACCCCACTTCTCAACCATACTTTTAGGTAAGTATAGATTAAGTGGTAAAGTATAGTATTCATACGTGTATGTCTTGCCCTTAACCACCTTCTTACCGACAACCTTACGTGCAACTGCTAACCTACGAGAAGTACTCATACGGAGGCACCTAAACATTTATGTAAGTTTACCTATTTAAAATCTACCATAAAATATTTCTAGTAAAATTCACATTCAATTAGCATGTATTCAAATTTCTAAGATTAAATAATTGCTTAAACCCTTAACATCATCTTCTAAAATGATGAGGTCTAAAGAGCGGTACGTCTTGAATATAGCTTTTACCTAATGCTAAGGCTATCTCTGCCTTACACAACTCATAACCTAAATATAACGAATGCTCATTTCCTAAGCCTATAGATCTAACTATAGATCTACCTAAGCTTAATGAGTCCTTGCCCTGAAATCTTTTAATTATTTCACCACTCTTGGCATCGTGAACATCAACAATTATCTCTTTACTCGAATGATCTACATAGATCTTTAGATAGTAATTCTTATCTAATACTGGCGGTACAAACGTATTAATCAGCGCAACCTTCCTATAATCATTAATTTTTGGTGGTTTAATGAGCTCTCTTCTCTTATCCTTAATGATGAGAAGATTAAGGCCTACATCAATTGGTGGAGACCTCCTAAGATAAGCCCTATAAATTAAATCTCTAACAATGTTTGCTTCTTCTAATGCTCCCATAGCTTTAGGGCTTTCCTCGGTAAGTAGCATGTTAGATATACCATACTCAAATGCTATGGACTCTAGTAAAGCTATGATACCATGAGAATCAACGTCCATAAGCTCATAGACATTAGCTAAACCTATGAATAAGGGTTTATTTGTTAATGATCTCAATAATGCATAAGCATTTAGAGCTTTACCTAACCCTAAAAGGGGAGGTCTTAAGGGGACATCATAAATTACTTTATCTAAACCTAAATCATTAATAAAGTTAATTAACTCCTTGATTTCATCAAATTTAAGTTCAGCTTCTATAGGCACTACTAGCACTTTATCATTTAGGTTAACTTTTACGAAATTATCTCTTAGACTCTTAGGGCTAATGTTTAAGATCATGTCAATAAGACTTAAGACATTATCTTTTAACTTAGCTATTAAACTTATAGGTGCATCAATACCTATGAGGAGAGGGCTATCGTATTGTTCTGCATACTTTGTGATCCAAGTAATTACGTCTATTAATTTATTCACATTACACTCTTCTATATCACATCCTAATATGAGGCCTTGGTAATTATTGCTGATAAGTCTCTTAACGATTGTCTCCGCAATAGAAGCATTTCCTACCTTATTTACCATCACCTCAAGAAATAAGTTAATGGGCGGTGGCTTCTCTGTGAATACTACGTTCTTAACCTTGAATAAAGGTCTTAATTTACTCATTATCTCCTTAAACCTAGCTTCATAAGATCTTCTAAGATATTCACCTATTACCTCATCTGCTGCTTTCTCTTTACTTAACCTTAGACCCCTCTTTATGAATTCTAACATGACAGGGATATCGCCTGCATATATCGTACCTTTAACTACATCTACTCCTATAACTTCCTCGATAACTTCGGCAGACCCCTTCACGAGGCCAGGTATTATCACTAAATCTACATTTTTCAATTCATTAATTCTATCCCTTAACTCCATGGCTATGTCATTTGTAGTTGCTAAGGCAGCTACGGGGATATTCCTTAAAACAAGTACCTTAATATCAAATCCCTTTATATCTTTAATGACATCATAGATTAGATCCTTAGCTGCCCTCGTTGTTACTAATACTACTTTCATCTCAATCACCTCTAAGCTTTCCCTATTAATCGGAAATATATACTGATACCTAGAATTATAACTTGGTGCAAGCTTGGTAGAACGAATTGATATCTTAAGCCTTGAAGGTTTAAGCATTAATGGTTTTGTTGAGGATGCTGAGTTAGTAGATTGTGAGCGTAAAGGCAATATGAGATATGCGAAGATAAGGGCTAAGTTAAGTGATGGAAGAATTGTTGAGACTCAATGTGATGTTTACCCAAGGATAGTCAGGGTTTATCTTACATTAGTAAAGTATAAGAAGTGGGGTAAGCTAATACCGCTTAGGGAAGTAACAGAGGAGATGATGAGTGGTATTACATATGACCTTGACTTAGGTAAGAAGGAATGATTTAGACACCAGACGCTGATTTTCATTTTATCTTAATAATTCACAAACACCTCAATTAAGGGTTAGATGTTGTCTGAAGGCAATAAAGAAAAGAGTAAGAAATTTAGTAGAATGACAATACCTAAAAGCGAAAAAGACTTCCAAGCAATAGAGGAGGAGATTCATAGTTATGAGGAGCATGGTGAAGCTCTTGAAGAGCATCCTCACGTACATTACTATGCACCACAAGAGAGCATGAATACAGTCTTACTTAATGCTATAGCACATACATTAGGACATATAGAATCAAATTTGAGCAGTATGGATAGAAGCCTTAAGGAAGTAAATGAGAAGTTAAGTGATATAGCTTCACTTTTAAGTAATCTAATTAAGACGCTCTTAATTAATGAACTTCCAAGTAAGGAAATGAAGAAGAAACTGCTAGTTAGTATACTTAAAGAGCTTAAAGAGTGATGCTATAAGCATTAGCCCTACAATCAAAAGCCCTTTGATTTTTAGCCTTAAGAAGGCTATAATGTGCGAAATGGTTTACTAACGACCTACAGTATCAATACTACAAAACATTTTTTAACCTCCTAATCACCCAGTCTTTGATGGGTTGATTTAGGATGAGGTTCTGTCCTAAGTGTGGATCAATATTAATGCCCATAAGAAAGGGTAAGAAGCTAATACTTAAATGTCCTTCGTGTGGTTATGAAGTTGAAGTTAAGGGTGATTTAAGGCGTGACTATAGGATTGAAGCAAGGTCAGACACTGCTAGTAAAATTAAAACAACATCAGTTGTTAGTGAAGCTAGAGCAGGTTATAGGAGCAAAGAGGAGATAGAGCAGGAGAAAGAAGAATTCTACGAAGTATTTTTGGAACTTATGGGTAGTGAGGAAGGAGGCGAAGAGGCAGGTTCTTAAATTAATATCCATTCTATCTAAACCTTAACTTTACCTCATAACTATGGATAGCTAAGCAAATCTAAGATAATTATTAGCCATTTAATGTCTTATCTAGTCGTAATTAATGGTGAACTTACTAATAAGGTATTTGAGGACTTATTAATTCTCATTAAATCGGGTTATTGGTGCGGGGGTGCCCGAGCCAGGTC
>CAZUAD010000033.1:8431-12950 GCA_964618155.1 uncultured Desulfurococcaceae archaeon | reverse complement strand
GGGTGGTCGGGGGTTCGAATCCCCCCGGCGGGACCACTTTTGAATATTCTCATTTTAGAATTAAGTGGTAAGTATGAGTGAATGTATTGATCTACTTAAGAAGGCTTCAATTGAGATAATATGGTCTGATAGTCTAGGAGCTAAGAGTTTCTCAATAGCGGTAAAGTCGAGGTTAGGCTATATAGTCATTGATCCAGGAGTAGCAGAAATGCAGCCCTCATATCCATTACCTAAAGAGAGGAAGAAGGCTTTAAGAAGGGAAGCTGTCAAAAAGATAGAATATTACTGTAGTAAAGCAGTTGCTGTGATAATAACCCACTATCACTATGATCATCATTTAAAAGTTAATGATAAAGACTTAGATAACCCACGTAATTACATACTGAGCAGTAAATACATAATAGTTAAGAATCCCAATCTCTACATAAATGAGTCCCAGTGGTTTAGAGCAAGAGAGTTCATTGATGGTGTTCTTAAACTTGAAGGAAGGAGATTAAGTAATTACCTTATAGAACCTCCTAAGAATCTAATCATTGAGGATCCAGTTATTAGACTGTCTGAAGCTTTATCTAAGGATTTCGGAGGTTATGAAGGTAGGAGGAAGGAGTTACTTAAGAAGGGGTTAGATTGGTTCATTAAACTAATTAATAACCTATGGTCTAAGAAGCCTTGGATTAGTGAAGGCATAACCCTTAGTAATGGATCAGTAATATTATGGGGTGATGGTAGGAGCTTTACATTTGATAATGTAAGGATTAGGATTTTAGATCCGTGGTTTCATGGAGTTGAATATGATAGAACAGGTTGGGTTACGCCGGTGATTGTGAGGGTAGGTAGTATTAAGGTCTTTTACTCAAGCGATGTAATGGGGCCTATTATAGAGGATTACGCATCTTATATTGCTAGATTAAAGCCTGATATAGTGTTCCTTGATGGACCGCCAACGTACCTTTTCCCCTATATGCTAAATAGGATTAACTTAAGAAGAGCTATTGATAATGCCATCACTATAGTTAAGTCAAAGCCTAAACTCATAATCTATGATCACCACTTACTACGTGAATGGAGATGGAGGGAAAGAGTTAAGGAAGTATTTGAAGAAGCAACTAAGGAAGACGTACGGATTATGACTGTAGCTGAGTGTTTGGGTAGGAAGCCTTTAATTGATGAGTTAAGGAGTATTAACCTCTGAGTAAAGATAGATAGGGATGATGAACCTCCTCTTAAATGATCGATGATTTGATGGCAAGGTTCTGATGGCTTAAGGTACAAAATACTTAATAATAAGTTTAGTAGGCTTAGTGAGAAATGCTATTCTCTCACTTACTGATGGCTGACCTAATATCTTCATAAATAACTTCCTTGACTTAGACTGTGGCACTAAGTTCTCTATGTATTCCAAAGTCCTTAAGAAATCTATATAGCCCCCTCTATATACCCTGAGTACTTCTCTATCAGCTAAGTACTCATTAATAAGTCTGAGGTAATGTAGAGTTCTGAGAATTAAGAGTAAGATTATTACCGTAGTAATATCTTCACATGCATAGCATATTAGGAAGAGTAAAGCAGGAGCTATTGTGAGAGCTATCAACATTAATATGTATTTAAAGGTTTTACAGTGAGCTACTTCATGAGCTAAGATATACTCAACGTAGGATATGTTTAAACAGTTACTACTGGCTTTAATAAAGTCTGGTGTTATGTATATATTGCATTTACCAAAAAGAACTTCTATGAGGCTTACATAAGCTATAAGACCTCTGAAGTAAATATTAGTGAACTTTACATTTAAAGGTATCTTAAATCTATTCCTTAACCTTATTATCACATCATCCAATACTTCTTTACATTCATTAATTTCGTGCTTCACATCAATATTACTTATTACTTAACCCCTAAACATAATCATTTACTTACTTAAATTAGTTTCATCAACATAATCGATTATGAGTCTACTAATCCTTAACGACTTGATACTTAATGCTATATCCTCAAGTATTCTAACAAGCTCATCTATGTTAGCTTCAACAACCATTATTGAATCATTCATTACAAGCCTTAGGAATCCCAACACCTATCCCCATACTTAGTTAGGGGTTCATAAAGAGTACCACAAGACTTATCATAATTGGTTAGGAATACGTTAGTAGGGTATGCTGATGGAGCGTAGAGACATAATATTCTTAATAGTTATTGTAGTATTAGTACTGCTCTTACTCTCAACTATAGGCATTGTACCTCTAGAAATACCAGGCTTAAGTAAGGTTAAGGTAATAACTAAGGTAGTACCTACTATTAAAACCCTAGTAACTACTAAATTGAAAACATTAAGACCTAAGACGGTAACTAAACTAGTCTACATAAACATAAGCTCACCAACAACCATACTTAAAACAGCAACAATAACTAGAGTAAAAACGCTTACAGTACGCTCCTATATTACACTAACTAAAACTACTACATTAACAAGGATTATTAATAGAACCTACACCATAATTAAGTATCCTAAGGAAGAATTGAGAAGAGTGATTACGTTATTTATAGCGCCTGGAGACGAAATTCTCGTAGGTCTTAGTAACTTAAGTACACAATTATTGAGTAGGAGAGTATACCTTCTTGCTAGCTTTAGTGATTACGATATTAATTTAAGTGAGGTATTATGTACTAATGCTGAATGTACTCTTTCAAGAAAGGGATTAGACATTAATGGAGGCTCACTTAAGGTCAAATTTAAGGGTGATAAAGCTAAGGTCACACTAATTCCTAGCAGGAACTTGGATGTAGGTAATGGGGTATTTTATATATTTATATCCATACCCTATGTAGAGAAATATAATTTAAGAATTGATGAAAGGACCTTTACAGCAATCATTGAAGAGCCTATCATAAAATCCCCTATAATCAAGTTCCAATTAAGGTACTTTGCAGAAGGTCATGAAGCTATAGCCAAACCTCTAAGATTTACTAACATAGGCTATGATTGGTACTTAATAATGTTTAGAATTAGGGGCATAGGTATAAGTAATTTGACGTTATTAGTAAGTAGGTACGTCCTCTTCATAAGAGATATTCTATTGGATAAGATGTTTATACTCCATGAAAATCTAAGCAACATAACGATACATATAGCACCACCAATAACAACATTACTTAACTTACTGAGGAAGAACCTAGTAGCACCTCTCTCATGCAACGGTATATGCGTGTATAAAGTACCTACTATATGGTTTATATTACTAAGAGATTCCCTGAATAGCACAATCGGAGTTAATACTATCGAAATAAACTATACAGTAACAGTAAGTAAGGACAAGGAAAGAATCTTAAGCATAACACCACCTGAGTACTACATCAATATAACAATACCCATAAATATTGAGAAATATATACGAACTCTACCTGGGCTTATCAATGTAACCTTAATAATGAATCTTGAGATTAAGTAAAGTGATTTGTATTAGAGTATTTAAATTATAGAAGTCTAAGCCCAATAATTAGGGAAGATGTAGTGATATTTAGAAGAAAACCTGATAAGTACGTTATCAGAAGGAAGTATATAAGAATGCTTTACGATCTTAAACATCTTCACAGCCGTATTAAGGTGTACATAGCAAGACTTGAGTCAAGGATTAGTGATATAGAGAGTAAGATAGTTGAACTTAAATATAGAGGTGATGAATTAAGGGTTAAAGGGTATATGAAAACTCTTGATATATATAAGGAGGTACTTAAAAGATTAAAGATTGTTGATTACGCTCTTGAATACTTACTAACTAAAACCGAGACATTACTTCTCATTGAGTCCATGTCACGTCAGATTAATTTGTTTAAGTATATATTAACAAATATTAAAGACTATGTTAAAGGCTTTCCTGATATTGAGTTAATAGTTGAAGATCTGATTGAGAGGTCTAACGAACTAGTAGATTACATTAAGTTGGATAATAAAGACTTAGATATTAAGGCAAGTAATGAAGCCATGAAGATTTTAGAGTCGGCTAAGGTTTTAGCAGAAAGTAAAAGTGATGAAGTGATGAGTTAGGACTAAATAACATTACTTACTATTAATCTTAGCCCATATATACGTACTTACCATCCTTAGGTTTAAGTATGCCTTTCTCAACAAGTATCTCTATTGCATCGTTAAAGTATTCTTCACCAACATTTATTTCGTACCATTCAAGGAATTTCTTTATTAATTCCTCCTTGGTCCATTCCTTCTTAAACTTTCCCTCCTCACTTAGCATTCTCTTAAGGAATTGATATGTGTCTTCTAATCGTGTCCATGGATATTGAAACCATACCCACTCAGTAACCTCTATGAGGTAAAAGTCTGGCTTTATTTTGGCAACAGGTTTTATCCATTGAAGTGCAGCTATCTTAAGTTCTGATGGATTCCAGTTCTCAAGTATGTACTTTCGTGCTAGAGATAGTGATTCACCTGTGTCGACGATGTCGTCAACAAGTAGGACCTTTTTACCAGTTAGATCTACCTTGTATGGGAACTTTATTATAGCTC
>CAZUAD010000033.1:1784-8421 GCA_964618155.1 uncultured Desulfurococcaceae archaeon | reverse complement strand
GCTGGCTCTGTATTGAAAGTAAGTTCTCAACATTAAGGAAGTCACATAGCAATCTTGCCGGTACGAAGCCGCCTCTAGCTACTGCGACTATAACATCAGGTATAAATCCTGATTTCTTAATTTTCCTTGCTAATTCTCTAGACCATTTAACTATATCTTCCCACGAGACCAATTTAGTGGGTACTCTGCCCACTCAGTATCCCTTAAAACCCTAGTACTAGTTGTAGAAAAGTTTTACATTAATTAACGAAGACTTATTAGGGATTCATACCCTAAACTAATGTGAGGGTCAGCCCCCACGACAGAGCCGTAGGCTCAGGATGAGTGGGGGGTCCCCGGCGGGGCCTTATTTCCACATATTAATCTTAATAATTAGGTGTGGAGCATGTTACTAGTGGCTGGGACATTAAATTACGATGTAACATTACATGTAGATCACTTCGCACCACCTAAGTCGATAGTTAAGAGGGTTGAAAGGTACTTAGGGGGGTCAGGAGGTAATGCAGCAGTTGCTGCTGCACGCATCTTGGGTAAGGGCAAGGTAGTACTATTAGCAGCGGTAGGAGATGACGAAATAGGTAAGTTACATATTAAGGAACTTGAACGTGAAGGTATACTCACAACACTCATTAAGGTCATTAGAGGTGTGGAAACAGGTCAAGCCTACGTAGCGTTAAGACCTGATGGGGAGAATGCTATATATAGTTATAGAGGCGCTAATAGCTTACTTCTACCTAACATATTGAAGCCTGAGGATGAAGATTTCATATTACGAAATATTAAGACCATGCTCATAATGAATCCACCAATAGAGATGGCTGCATACCTTACGAATAAATTATCAAGAAATATTAGCAACATTTTATGGGATCCAGGAGCTTTATCAAGATTAGGTTTTGATAGTTTAAAAGAGGTAATAGCTAAGGTTAATTACTTACTTCCCAATGAAGATGAACTGCTTGCTATGACTAATACTCTGAGAATGGAGGAAGCAATTAAGAGGCTTATTGATATTAACGATAAATTAATTGTAATAGTTAAAAGTGGTTTAAAGGGTTAGTTAATAATAAATTTAAGAGATGGTGAAGCTTATAGAGTAAGCGCTGTAAGACCTGAGGATATAGGCTTAAGAACTTCATCGACGGTTGGATGCGGTGACGCATATTCAGGTGTATATGCGGCGTTTGTACATATGGGTAAAGACTTTCTCGAAGCTGTTAAAATGGCTACGTGTGCTGCAACAATTAATGCTGCAAGTACTAGTCCTCGAGGATCGCCTAAGCTTAGTTATCTACTTGATATCTACGATAGGTGTGTTGAGAATATGAGTATAAAAAGTATAAGAATTACGTAACCCTTATTTTCCTTGAAACTTAGGAGGTGATACTCACGTTATTAAGTAGTGTTTGCCCCAAAGCTGTTGAATCGTCAGAGAGACTTTGTGAAGAGTTAAGAAAAGGTATAGTAATAAGTTCCACAGAATCTGCCTATAGAGCTTTAGACACGTTGTCTGAAGCATCAGTAACATGCCCTAAGTACTACAATAATTATCTTATTAAGTGGATCCCAAGGATAATTGAGTCAAGACCTACATCACAGGTCCTTATAAATCTATTAAGGAAGTTCTTAACAAGATATGTCGACATATTAAGGAATAAGGGCTTAGATGATGCTGTAGGAAGTGTTCCTAGCATTATTAGTGATATTAAAAATGAAGTAGCTAGGATCAACGAATCAATAGCCTCATTGGGCTCGAGAAGGGTTGAGGATGGTGATGTAATTCTTACACATTCGTATAGCACAACATTAATACCTCTGTTTAAGAAGGCGTTAAATAGAGGAATTAAGTTTTCAGTATATGTTACAGAGTCTCGACCCATAGGTGAAGGACTTGTAACGGCTGAAATACTTAATAAACTTGGTATTAGGACCACCTTGATAGTGGATTCAGCTGTTAGATTTATAATGAAGAAAGTTACCAAGGTCTTTATTGGTGCTGATGCTGTAGCTGCTAATGGTGCTGTAGTGAGTAAGATTGGTACTTCAGCTATAGCTTTAGCTGCTAGGGAAGCTAGGGTAAGGGTTTACGTAGCAGCTGGGACATATAAGTTCGGTTTTGAAACAGCCTTCGGCGAGTTAATTGAAGGAGTAATATTGAATGATCCTAAGCTCATAATGCCTAAGAATTGGATAGAGAAGTTAGCAGGTAAGGTAATAGTTCGAGAGCCTCTCTTTGATGTAACACCACCAGAGTATATAAACGTCATAATAACTGAGGTAGGGCTAATAGCTCCACAAGCAATACCCATACTGGTGAAGGAGATATATGGATGGCCCCCTAAAGTCAAGAGCATTGAAGAACTACTGAAGGAGGTGAAAAGATATGGTATTAGTAGTTAACATACCTAAGGAGGTAATTAGTATACGTGAAGATATAAGGACAATGAAGATTAGAGGGGCAGGTGCCATCGCTAGAGCAGGCGCTAAGGCATTAGCAATAGCAGCTAGCAGGTATAGCGGAAATGACTTAAGAGAGTTCCTAAGCTACATGGAGAAGGTTGCTGATTACGTTAGGAGTGCGAGGCCAACAGCAGTTTCATTACCTAATGCTGTTATGTATGTGATGAGTAGGTTAAGAAGGTCTAGACCATCAAATGTTGAAGAAGCTAAAGAACTAGTCATTAAGAGCGCTGAGGATTTCATAAGCTACTCACTTAATGCTGTTAGAATAATAGGTGAGTTAGGTGCTAAGAGAATTGAAAATGGAGACGTAATAATGACCCATTGCCATAGCACAGCAGCAGTATCTGTCATAATAACAGCTCATAAACAAGGTAAGGTTAATACCGTATATGTAAAGGAGACTAGGCCTAAGATGCAAGGACTAATAACAGCTAAAGCACTAGCTGATGCAGGTCTAGATGTAATATTAATACCTGATTCCGCGGTCAGGTACTACATGAAGAAAGTTAATAAGGTAGTAGTAGGAGCTGATACCGTAGCTGCTAACGGTGCTGTAGTCAATAAAATAGGCACTTCTATGGTCGCTTTAGCTGCTAAGGAAGCTAGGGTAAGGGTTTACGTAGCAGCTGAGACATATAAGTTTAGCCCAATGACTGTAATAGGGGAATTAGTCCCTATAGAAGTAAGAGAACCTACAGAAATTGTTGATGCTGAATGGCTTAAAGCCAATCCAGGGGTTGAGGTCTATAATCCTGTGTTTGATGTAACACCACCTGAATACATAGATGCAATAATTACAGAGCGAGGCGTTATACCTCCACAAGCAGCAATCCTTATACTAATGGAGGAATACGGTCTTAGCATGAAGGATATAATAACCTTAAGTACGGGCGAAAAGATAGAAGTTGAAGAGGGGTAATAGTTGGCTTCCATTAAGATTTAAGGCATGACCATAGCCTTAATACCTATTTTCTTATTTATATAATTAGCAAATTCATAGGCTCCTACACTTCTAATCCTATTAACTATAACGTACTTGGCTTTAGACTCCTTGACATACTTTACTAAACCTTTAAAGTCTGCATGATCACTAAAGGCAACAAGCCAGCTTCTCTCATTTAACCTTCTCAATGGGTATTTAAATTCCCAACCACTTAATATTATATGATTACCTCTATTATTAATTACTTTACTATTTGATATGTGGGCGAAGTATATGAACCATTCATCCCTCATAACCTCCTCAGCTTCCCTAGTACCTGCTAGGATATACTCACCAAACTTAAGACCATACCTCTCAGCTACCCTACACAGCTTATAGTGCTTTAAAGGTACTATGTAGGGTGCGTCAACTCCATAACCTCTTAATAACTCCATAACCTCCTGTACCTTGCCATAATAGCCATACACATATACTGGTCCTTTAGTTAGTAACTCCTTAATGAAGTCAGCAAGTATTTCCTCAATTAAGTCATCAAAATCTCTTACATATTCAGGCCTACCATATATGGCATCCATAATTAGCACATCTGACTCAATTATGGGGGTTTCACTTCCTGGTTTCTTAAAGTCACTTGTGTACGTTAGTCTTGTACCCTCATACTCAATTTCAACCTGAGCAGAACCTGGTATATGCTTAGCCTTAATAAGCTTAAGCTTTAAATTATCTATTTTTACCTCGTTATTATAGTCTAATGCGATATGGTCATTTTCATTAATTATAAAATTAAGCTCCCTTAACCATTCAAGAGTTAAGGGTGTAGCGAGCAACTTTAAGCCTATACTTAAGGACTTATCCAAATAAATTATATGGTCACTATGTATATGTGTAACAACTCTTAAGTTTGATGAGTCTGAATGTCCATCTATTACTATAGCATTACCTACTTTAATACCGCCATCATTTAGCACGTTAACTACACTCAAAGACTTGCTAGTGCTGTACTCTATGCTACTCACCTTCCACGGTATTATAGCCCCGGAGCTTTTCAGTAGATACCTTAATAATACATGCAGTTACTTATGTTAGTGAGATACCGTACTTCCTCTTAAGCACCTCTTTAAACTCATTAATATCGGGATTTATTACTGGGGCAACACCCATAACTTCCTTAACTATGTCTGGATCCTTTAAACCATGTCCCGTGATTAGTACGACAACTACTTCATCCTTATCTATCTTTCCATCTTCTATGGCCTTAATTAGGCCAGCTAAGCTTGCTGCACCTGAAGGCTCTGCGAATATGCCTTCGTACTTGGCTAGTAGATTCATTGCCTTAAGTATCAGTTCGTCAGGTACTTCATCAGCATCACCTCTCGTCTCCTTCAGGGCTCTTAATCCGGCATCACCATCCCATGGATACGGATCCTCTAATCCCCAAGCAATGGTATGAGGCTTAGGCCAAGGCCTTATGTTGAAGGGATCCTGATTTTCTTTAAATGCTCTAACAAACGGCGGATTACCTGTTGATTGTACAGCAAATAGTCTAGGCATTCTATCTATAAGCCCTAGTTCAAGATAGTCCTTAAACCCCTTCCAAACACCTGTAAGTAATGAAGCAGCACCAACAGGAACAAATACCCAGTCAGGTACTTCCCAGTTTAACTGCTCGATTACTTCGTACGATATCGTTTTAGGACCTTCAACTTGATAGGGATTAAAGGGACCGAAGCTAGGTGATGGATAAAACCCGAATTTCTCATAAGTAATTCTCATAAGCTTTACGGTAGGATCCTCGGCACCTAAGCCCCTAACCCTAAACACCTTAGCACCATAGAAGAGTAGCTGAGCAACTTTACCATAGCCTGCTTGTTCAATTACGAAAGCATAAACTTCCATGCCAGCCTTAGCAGCGTAAGCTGCGAGAGCTGCAGCTGCATTACCACTAGAGGCCGTTACCACTTTACTATACCCAAACTCCTTAGCTACACTAACTGCTACAGACATGCCTCTATCCTTAAAACTCGCTGTAGGATTTCTAGTCTCATCCTTTAAGTAAAGATTCCTTAAACCTAACTTTTCCGCTAATCTATTAGATTTAATTAGCGGTGTTGCCCCTTCATTTAACGTGACTATGTTCTCAGGGTTCTTAGGAGGTAATAAGTCGAAATACTTCCATTGATTAATTAAAGGTTTGCTCTCAACATATCTTCTATCATAAAATTCCTTTAATTTTTCATAATCGTAGTATATGTCTAACCGCCCTAAATCATTCCTATCACATACTATCGGCTTATCCTCGTAATAGTATATTTTACCGCAACGAGCACATTTAAGGTATTTTATGAATTTACTCATAAACCTACACCTCAATAATAGTTAGTTTGGCGTAAGAAAAAAGAGTGTGTTTTAACTTAAACTTAAATTACCTCCAATACTCTTCAGGGAAGTATATAGCTCTTGTAGGACAGACACTTGTGCACGTACCACATCCGTAACATTTAGCAATATCAACTACAGGAACTTTTCTCCCATTCTTCTCTATTAAGCGAACTGCATCGTAATCACACATCTGTTCACAAAGTCCGCATGCAATACATTTACTCTCATCTACACGCGGCGGTCTTGACTCATACCATGCTGCTTCACTTGGTAAGTATTTTAATGCCATACCTCTTACGTCCTCGATAGAGGAGTATCCATGCTCTTTCAACCATTTAGCTACCCCTTCAGCTAATCTCCTAAATACTTGAGGACCTTCAATAATAGCTTGTGTACATACTTGTACAGCCGTTGCTCCAGCCATTATGTATTCTATAACGTCTTCAGGATTGGCTATGCCCCCTACGCCAATTATGGGTAGCTTTGTTGTCTTAGCTATTTCGGCAACTATAGCTATACCTAGAGGTTTTATGCAGGGTCCTGAGAGCCAACCATGCCCTGAAGGACCTCCCATTAACGGCTTACCTGTTTCTATGTCTATATGGAGTGTCGGTCCTAACGTGTTTATAGCTACGATACCGTCTACAGGGATCTTTTCGAGCTCTTTGACCATATCCCTTAAGCCCATGATATGAGGACTTAGCTTAGGGAATATTGGTACATCAACTGATTCCCTTAAAGCTTTAGCAGACTCTATCACTGGTCTATAGTCAAAGCCTAGGTAATGAGTTGAGAATTCAATAGCTTGTGCACCAGCCTTAACAGCTTTAGGGCCTAATTCCTTAAGTTCAT
>CAZUAD010000033.1:0-1774 GCA_964618155.1 uncultured Desulfurococcaceae archaeon | reverse complement strand
ACCTAAGCTAGCTATGAGTGGTATGCCATACTTTTCAGCTACCTTCCTAGCATATGGAATTTCCTCTCTGAACCATTGCTCTGGAGGTAAATCGCTCCATAACTCAGCATTTAAGAATCCGTAGACAGCACCGCGTACCTTTGTAATTCTAGTTACTAGTTTACCATTTCTATATTGAGGCACTATTAATGATATGTATGTCCTATTTATCGCTCCCATATGAGGTCTAGGAACCCTTGCGGCTGTAATACTTATTGTCTTAGTAACTAAGCCTCCAGCACCTCCCTCAGCGAGCCTTTCCATAGCCTTACCATCACGTGAGATGGGGCATGCAGCATTTAGTATGGGGTTCTTAAATCTTAACCCAGCAATTTCAACGCTTATATCTACACCCATAATATCACCACAAAATCATAACCTTAGGACTTCAGGTATTCAACTCTATATTTCTCCTTCATACTCAACATCCTATCCCAAAGCCTATTAACAATCTTATGAACCTTCTCAAGAGCTTTCTCAACATCCAGTGTTACAATCTTCCTCTCCCTAGTAATCCATTTACCTTCAGATACGACTCCCCATACATCGGCTCCAGTAAAGGAATTTACTAAATGCCCGTAAATTGTTCTCTCATCAACAGGTGTTGTTGTTATTTCGGGCTTGATTATCGTAATATCTGCATCCTTACCTTTCTCTATAGAGCCTAATCTGTCATCTACTCCTAATACCCTAGCAGCATCTATTGTTGCCATCTCAACAACTTTAAGAGGGGTCATTACCCTTGGATCCCTTAAATATACTTTATGTACTAAATACGTTGCTCTCATGTTGTCAAATATGTCCATGATGTAACCATCATTACCTATACCTACAGTTAAACCCATATCCAACATTTTAGGAACAGGAGGTACACCAACACCATTAATCATGTTACTCATCATGTTATGAGCTATTTTAACATCATATTTCTTAAGTATCCTTAACTCATCATCTATAGCTTGAACCACATGGATAGCTACAAACCTTGGTGAGAGGAAGCCTATCTTCTCTAATCTCTCTATAGGTCTCAATCCGTATCTCTCAATACTATGATAAACGTCTATTAAACCCTCCTCTACATGCATTGCGTATATAGTTCCATACTTATCAGCTAATTCCTTGGTTTTAATTAGTATCTCATCTGATACCGTAAATGATGCATGGACGGTAAATACTCCTTTTACACGTGTCTTTTTATCTGCTAAAGTCTTTTTCACGAACCTTTCATTCTCTTTTATCCCCTCAAATCCTTCCTTAACATCTCTCCTCTGGGTTACGCTAAATCCAGCAAAGCCCCTAATCCCTACTTCATTAACTGCTTTCTCTATATAGTCAAGTGAGTTAGTTATTGTATTTAATGCGTCTAACATATCTTTAAAGAATGTTGTCCCCGTTCTTGCAAATATTAGTGAACCTACTAAGGCACTAGCATATATATCATCGTAGGTTAGAGACTCATCTAAAGGCCACCAAATCCTTTGAAGATTTTGCTGAAAATCGGATGGGGGCTCTATGACCCCAAACCATGGGGAACCTGTTAGTAGTAACCCATAGAAGTGTGTATGAACGCATATGAATCCTGGAGTAACTACTAAACCTCTCTCCTCAACTAAATCTTCGGATGAATACTTAACCTTCCCATCTCCATGACCTACGTCAATAATTTTTCCATCCCTAATTGCTACGTAGCCTCTAGGTATTACAGCCCTATCCTTATTCATAGTGACTATCAATG
>CAZUAD010000032.1:12041-12977 GCA_964618155.1 uncultured Desulfurococcaceae archaeon | reverse complement strand
CTAATTAACCTAAGAGATGAGGGTGTTGCGATCCTCCTTATCTCTACAGATTTAGATGAAATTTTACAGTTAAGTGATAGGATTGCTGTAATATATGAAGGTAAAATTATGGCCGTAGGTAAGCCTGAGGAATTCACGTTAGAGAAGCTAGGTCTACTTATGGGAGGTGTTAAGGTTGATTAAATCACTGATTAGGGGTTGGAGGTTTAGTGAGTACTTAACTGTTGCGATAGAGGTTAGCGGCTCGATAGCTGCTGGCGTTGGTGTTGCAGCTCTAATGCTCTACCTGCTAGGGTTTGACCCTGGTAGAGGTATGGCTTTATTACTCGGTGGTGGTCTAACAGACCCTGACTACCTCCTTAGTAGAGCTACCTTTATCATGATGACGGGTTTAGCCTTCTCAATACCACTACTTGCTGGTCTCTTCAACATAGGAGGTGAGGGACAGATGTATCTGGGTGGGCTAGTATCATTGTTAACAGCAATATATACAGGCAACCTACTACTAGCACTCCTAGCGGGTGGTATTGCGGGATTTGCTCTCGGATTACTAATAGCGTCCTTAAGGGTATATAGAGGGGTTAATGAAGTTATAACAGCGATAATGCTTAATTGGACCTTATACTACATAACTATATACTTAATAACCAATACCTTCTACGACCCTCTAGCACCACATGAGTCAATTAAAGTTCCTCCACAAGCTAGGTTTGGAATCGTAATGTTAGGGAGCTTTAAACTACACGTAATATTCCCCATAGCACTAATCCTCATCGGGCTCTCATATTACATATTGTACCATACGAGATTAGGATTTGAAATTAGGGCGTCAGGTCTATCACCTAGGGCTGCTAAGTACGCAGGTCTTAACCCTAGGAAGGCAATGCTGTACTCAATGGGGTTGGGAGGCTTCTTCGCAGGTCTTGGTGGCGCCTT
>CAZUAD010000032.1:350-12031 GCA_964618155.1 uncultured Desulfurococcaceae archaeon | reverse complement strand
ACCTACTATATAGATACATTATTAACAACCATGTTTGGTATGGGATTTGATGGTATAGGTGTTGCATTAATGGGTAGGAACCACCCTATAGGTATAGTGTTCTCCTCAATATTCTTCTCAATGCTCATACTGGGAGGTCAGAGCATGCAGATGGAGTTAAATGCTCCTAAGGAGGTAGCCGATGCCTTAAGTGGAATCATAATAATAGCCCTCGCACTACCACAAGCATATAGGATGGTGATAAGCTACATTAGGACTAAGAGGCTGATAAGATGAACGGATTAATTGAGAGTGCATTAGATCTAATATTCCTTGCATTTACCTCAATGGTACCTCTACTCCTAGGAGCAACTGGTGAAATCATTACTGAGAAATCAGGTGTTGTGAATATAGGTATTGAGGGGATATTCCTCCTTTCAGCTCTTACATCAACGATAGTTGACTACTTTACTGGAGGTAATATCTTAGCCTCAATAGCTATAGGCGTACTTACTGGGACCTTGATAGGACTTCTTCACGGTTTAATTAGTACGTACTTAAGAGGTGATCAAATAGTTGCTGGTGTAGGTGTTAATGTCTTCGCATACGGTATGGCCGTAATAGCCTTAGTAACTATATGGGGAACCTTTGGTAATTCACCAACAGTACCTAAGATACCTAAGATAAAGGTTGGTGAGTACGTGGTATCACCTATCTTCATACTATCCATACTCATAGCTGTGGGTGCTTGGTACTTCCTATACAGAACAGGATTAGGTCTTAGATTAAGATCATGCGGTGAAGATCCTAGAGCTGCTGAGGCTATGGGCGTTAAGGTGCTTAGGGTTAGACTACTAGCTACGGTACTGGGAGCATCATTAGCGGGTCTCGGTGGTGCATACTTAGCTATTGATTGGGTTGGGCAGTTCACTAAGGAGATATCAGCTGGTAGGGGCTTCATAGCATTAGCTAATGTAGCCTTTAGTAACTGGAACCCGCTAACAGCAATTGCTGGTGCATTCATATTTGGATTCTTCGATGCCTTAGCGATACATTTAAGCATAGTAAGCCTACAACCAGCGCTGGCGTACCTCTTCAAGATAATACCTTATGTAGGCACTTTAGCGGTTGTATCGGTATTCTTTAAGAGAACTAGAATACCCTCTGCCTTAGGTAAGCCCTATATTAAGGAATAGTTACTTAATCATATTGGAGTTAATTATAAATACTCATCCTCCTATATTAATGAAGGTATACACTAAGAGCAGGCATAATGGGGGCTAATAATGTTCTTAGGTATTGATAGTGTTAGAGCTGTAATAGAGTACCTAGTCTTAAGGAGGTTAATAAGTGATGTAACAACGATACTAATACTTAAGGAGTACTTTGTCGACGGAGAGTCGCCTAGCGATATAAGTAGGAAATACGGTATATCGGCTCATACAGTTAGGGGTTATGTTGAAAGACTAATAGAGAAGGCTGGCTCACACCACATAATACCGACGCTAATTAAGATATCGTTACCATACATCATGAACCTAGACCCTATGGTAATAGTTGTAAGTGGTAAGTACTACTGCCTAGAATGCGACTTAACGTTAAAGAGTAAGCAATCAGCAATTAACCATGTAAGAAGGTATCACAAGGAGAGGTTAGAACGTTTAGTTAATGATATGTTAAGTAAGGTTAGATATCAAAGTAGACGGTAAGTCGAGTTAATCATTAAGAGCAATTTTAGTACCTGTAAACGTAAGAATATCAACCTTACTGTACCACATGACCTTGGAGGTATCACTTGTGGAGGTAGTTAAGGGACTAAAATGGGGTATAAATGAGTTGGATAACTTATTAGGCCCTATCGAGAGATCATCACTCATTGTAGTCTCCGGACATCCGGGAGCAGGTAAGACGACATTAGCTACGAACATAGCCTACTACAACGCAATTAAGCATTCAGTAAGGTCTCTTTACATAAGTTTAGCCGAGACTAAGGAGAAGTACTTTAAGTATATGGGGGCATTAGGGTTAAACATGGATAAGCTTGAGGAGAAGGGTTTGTTCAAATTCGTTGAACTACCAACACTAGGTACTGACGTATTAAGGGAGTACTTCACATCGGGTTTTATCGAGGATGTTTCTAAATATGATCCAGACTTCATAATCATTGATAGTATAACGCCATTCCTTCAATCAATGCCTTCAGAACTCGAACGTAGAGCAATACTCCATTCAGGTCTATACAGTATAGTATCGAAGCTAGGTAAGACCGTTCTCTTAATAGCTGACCTACCATACGGTGAGAAGCATGTAAAGTTAGGTGGTATAGAGTTCATAGCTGATGTAGTACTCGTCATAAGAATAAGGAATGAGGGTGGACTGCCCTCACGTTGGTTACAGATAAGGAAGGTTAGGGGTAGGAGGTTACCTGTCTACGAAGTACCCTTTGTCATAATACCTGGTAAGGTGTTAAATGTAGTTTCTACACCTTCGCTCGTTAGCCTCATGGTTAGAGGTCATGAGGTAGGACATCAGAGGGTATTGCGTGATGAGGTCTTAAGTGATATAATAGGACCTACCTTCAAGGGCACCCAGGTATTAATACTATACCCAACAGGTTCTGATATACCCCTTAGGGGTATAGCCTACCTTGTGTGTAAGGCTGTGGAGCGTGACGCTAAGGTCATGATAACAACACTTACCCTAGACCCTAGTAAGGTTAAGTTCATGCTAGCTACATACCTATCAGCTAAGACTGGTATTAACCTAGCTAAGGCCATGACATTGATAAATAGGCATGTAGAGATTAAGGCGAGAGACGTCTTAGTGAAGCCTGTCAGCCAGCTCTTTGGTGAGGCATTAAAGCAGGTTGAGGAGATAAGACCTGACATTATAATCGTACCTGATACTAGGGTATACTTTGAAGTAATGAAGCATAGAGAGGATCTCATAAATAGGCTGTACTACATGTTCGTAATGCTTGATAGAGCCTACGGGGCAACAACAATTAGGTTTATGGGTGTTGATTCAGGGTACATACCATCACTACTCTCAGAACTCAGTGATGTCGTTATAAGGATAACTAAGAAGGTTGATAGTAGGGAACCAATATACGACGTAGAATTCCTCAAGACACCATTCGAGTTGATGTATGCTAAGATACTAGCTAGGAAGCTTTCGGAGGAGTTAGGTAGGGTAGTACTTACTCAGGAAATGCTTAATACCTACATGGGGGAGGCACAGAAGATTCTCCAAACATCATAAGATAGGTCCTATGAGTTTAACCTTAACATATGTGCCTACATCATAACCCTCAACATTAGGAGGTATGATCACTACTCCATTACCTCTAATTAACGTTGATAGTATTCCTGAACCTGTTAGCCTTAATGGCTCTACGCACAATTCACTACCACACCTAAACACTTTAACCCTAAAATATGATGTGTAGCCTACTACGTTAACTAGTCTCTTAACTAGCTTAGCCTTTACCACGGGTTCATCAATCTCCTTAACCCCTAAGACTAGCTTTATGGAGGGCATTAATATTGAATCTAAAGTAGCTAGAGCCGCAACAGGGAATCCTGATACCATGAATACGAGCTTACCACCTACTAAAGCTGCACTAACAGGTCTCCCAGGTCTTATAGCAACACCCCTAAACAATGGTGTAAAATCGCCTAAGTCCTTGATAGCACTATATGTTAGATCACGCTCACCAACGCTTGTTCCTCCACATGTAATGACTATGTCGAAACTCTCTAAGGCCTTAGATATGATGCTCCTAATTATGCTTAAATCATCGGGTATAGGGTCAAGTCTCGATACGTTAAAGTAGCCTTTGATACTGAGGAACGACTTTATAAGGTATGACGTGCTATCGTAAACCCCCTTCCTTAAAGGCTTGGGTATGTTTGGCTTAATAACCTCTGAACCTATGGGTATTACTACTACCTTAATCCTCTCATATACGAGAACCTTTGAGAAGCCGTAAGATGCTAATGACGCTATATGCCACGGACCTAATACCGTACCCTTACTAACTATGAGGTCCCCTCTCCTGAAATCCTCACCTACCCTCGCTACATTAGCCCATTGAGGGAGGGGTTTATAGACAAGTATTTTATCGTTTAAGCGCTCAACATCCTCATACATTATCACAGCATCAGAACCCTTAGGTAGGGGACTTCCTGTAGCAACCTTTACTGCTGTAAATGGTTTTAACGAGGGAACCTCCTCAGGATCTACATTTACATCAACTTCCCCAATAACTTTAAGCTCTACAGGATTTGAAGGTGAAGCTCCATATGTATCCTTAGCCCTTAACGCATAACCATCGACTACGGACTTATTGCATGGTGGAATATCGTAGGGTGCAACAACGTCTTCAGCTGAGATTAGCCCTAAGGAATCCTCTATGTTCACGTAGGTAGTTCTTAAATCTAGCCTAAACGAAGAGACTATTCTCCTAATGGCTTCATCAACGCTGATTAGCTCCTTAAGGAGTGCCATCACATACCCCAGAACTCTTATGAGCTCTTAATTAATATCAATTCACCAAGTCAATTCTTTAATTCTGCTCACTATAATATGCTGAGAATCGAGGTTAATGATTATGAGGAAGTTATTCCATGAGTTAGTAGGTCTAGACGAAGTTGAAGGAATAATCTCTAAGTACGTACCTTTAAGACCTAAGGGTGTTGAGGTAGTCAATGTTGAGGAAGCTCTGAATAGGGTATTAGCTGAGGATGTATATTCACCTTCAGATTACCCACCATTTGATAGATCCGAAGTAGATGGTTATGCATTAAGAGCTGAGGATACCTTTGGAGCTGATGAGGAGAGCCCTAAGAGATTAAGGATCATAGGATCAGTTGAAGTTGGCCGACTCCCACGTGTAGAAGTAGGTCCTGGTAAGGCTGTAGAGATAGCTACGGGTGCTATGATACCTAGAGGAGCTAATGCTGTGGTTATGGAGGAGCACACACATAGGGAAGGTAATGAACTCTTAGTCTTTAAGCCCGTAGCACCTGGTGATAACATATCAATAACATCATCAGACATCTCCATGGGGGACCTAATAATCCGTAAGGGGACACTTCTAAAGCCCCATCACATAGCCTTAATGTCAGGTTTAGGTATTGATAGAGTTAAGGTTTACAAGAGAATCAACGTAGCAGTATTCTCAACAGGTAATGAGATAGCAAGACCCAGTGAGGAGCTAAGACCTGGTATGATCTATGACGCCAATAGCTACTTCTTAGTAGCGTCTTTAAGAGAATTAGGAGCTAATGCAAGGTATGTAGGTCATCTACCCGATGAGGAGAATGTAATGCTTAATGAGATAGGTAAAGTTATGAAGAATTATGACGTAATTATGACCTCAGGAGGGACGTCAGCCGGTTTAGGAGATCTAGTGTATAGGGTCTTTGATAAATTAGGAAATCCTGGTGTTATAGTTCATGGTTTAAGGGTAAAGCCAGGAAAACCTACAGTAATAGCTGTAGCCGATGGTAAGCTACTCATAGGTATGCCGGGATTCCCTCTTTCCTGTGCTATGGTCTTCCATAAAGTCGTAAGGCCTATAATAGCTAAGATGCTCGGTATTGAAAGACTGGATGAAGTTAAGGTAAAGGCCTTAATGCCGTATAGGTTAAGGGCTGGTAGGGGTAGGACATGGTTCATACCAGTATCCATAATTAGGGGTGTTAAAGGCTTTCTAGCATATCCAGTAACGCTTAGTTCAGGCTCAATAGCTGCCTTAACCTATGCTGATGGCTACATAGTAGTTCCCGAGAATAAGGAGTTAGTTGATGAAGGTGATGAGGTAGACGTATACCTATTCAGTAGTTCACTCCACCTACCAGAACTAGTCTTCATGGGTAGTCACGACATAGCTTTATGGAGGATACTAACGGAGTCAGGTCTCATTACTAAGTCGAAGGTAATAGTTACGGGATCGTTGAGGGGATGGTACGCTATTAAGCGTGGTGAAGCTGATATAGCACCTACACACCTACTCGATGAGGAGACTGGAGAGTACAATGTACCGTACATCGATAGGTTAAACCTAAAGGGTGTAGCATTACTCGTTAGGGGTTATGCTAGGAGGATAGGCTTCATAGTTCCTAAAGGTAATCCCAAGAACATTAGGTCATTTAGGGATCTCCTAAGGGATGATGTAATGTTCGTTAATAGGGTTAAGGGTTCAGGGGTTAGGGTATTTGTCGACCTGAAGCTTAAGGAGTTAGCTGAGAGATTAGGTGAGGATGCTGATCGCATAAGGGGTATGGTTAAAGGCTATACCTATGAGGTTAGAACTCATACAGCTGTCGCTGCTGCTATTGCTCAGGGGAGAGCTGACGTAGGTGTTGGAGCTGAGGTTGCTGCTCGAATGTACGGTCTAGACTTCATACCCTTAACTGAGGAGGTTGTCGACTTCTTGGTTAGGGTTGATAGGATTGATAAGAAGTCTGTCAGGGACTTCATTAGGCTACTTAGGAGTGATTTAACTAAGGAGGTACTTTCACGACTTCCTGGGTATAGATATCTACCTAATACTGGTATGGTGATTTACAGTGCTTAGCTAATGTAGTTTTTCACTTAGCTTACACTTAATAACTTTCTGTACGTTAAAAGTTAGTGTGGTGTAGTTCATGGAGTACGAAATACTTTATAGACCATCGTATTCCGTACTTAAGGTTAAGTTATCGAGAGGTGAGAGGGTAGAAGCTGAGGCTGGTGCTTTAATGATGTATGAGGGTGATGTTGAGGTTAAGACTAAGAGTAGGGGCTTACTAAGGGCATTAACTACGAGTGAGTCCTTGTTCGTTAACATCTATGAGGCTAAGTCCGATGAAGCCTACATATGGTTCTCACCCCCCGTACCTGGTGATATTGTCTACATACCATTAGATGGGAGTAAAGGTGTCATAGTTAACGATAAGTCGTACCTAGCAAGTCATGGAGATGTTAAGCATAGAGTCGTGTGGAGGGGTCTTAGAGGTGTCTTTGGTGGTGGCGGGTTGATGTGGCTACACTTTACAGGTGTTGGTGGTGTATGGGTTAATGCTTACGGTAGTATAATAGAGCGCGAAGTAAGGCCTGGAGAGTCATTAACCATAGATAACGTACACCTAGTTGCTATGGATGATACCTTAGAGTATGATATAAAGAAGTTCGGAGGACTTAAGACCTTTCTATTCGGAGGTGAGGGGTTCGTATTCAGGGTTAGAGGTCACGGTAGACTATACCTACAGTCTAGGAATCCAGCAATATGGTATACTACAAGGAAATAGGTACGGAATCCGCACCAAGATGTAGTTGAGGCATAAATCTTTTTCGTAGTGTAAAGGAAAATTATTAACTGGTTAAGTGAATATTATTCACGGAGTTAAGATTGAAAGGTGGGCTAGCATTAAAGAGGATTCCAGGGCCTAAGTCTTTAAGTATTATTAAGGAGCATGAGGAGTTTATAGCAACAACAACGCATTCACCGGATGTATTACCCTTGGTTATTGCTAGGGGTGAGGGTTCGTGGCTTTACGATGTTGATGGTAATAGGTATCTTGACTTCACAGCAGGGGTTTCAGTTAATAACTTAGGCTACCCAACGCATCCTGAGGTAATTAAGGTTGTTATGGATCAGATTACGGTCTTAGCACATGCAGCAGGTACGGATTTCTATAATCCATACCAGGTTGAAGCAGCTAAAGCGCTTATTAGCATAGTTCCTGGTGACTTCCCTAAGAAGGTCTTCTTCACCAATAGTGGTACTGAGTCTAATGAAGCAGCAATAAAGATTTCTAGGTATTCAACTGGTAGGGACTTATTCATAGCATTTATTGGGGGATTCCATGGAAGGACTATGGGCTCTCTAAGCCTAACCGCTAGTAAGCCTGTTCATAGGAGGAGGTTCTTCCCGACAATGCCTGGTGTTGTACATGTACCCTATCCAAACCCTTACAGAAATCCATGGAATATTGACGGCTACGAAAACCCTGACGAACTCGTATCGAGGGTTATTGATTATATTGAGTATTGGGTTATGAATCATTACATACCACCGGATGAGGTTGCCGCAATAGTCTTTGAGCCCATACAGGGTGAGGGAGGTTATGTAGTACCTCCAAGAAACTTCTTCAAGGAGCTAAGGAAGCTAGCTAATAGGTATGGAATACTACTCATAGATGATGAAGTCCAGATGGGTCTTGGGAGAACTGGGAGGATGTTAGCTATAGAGCACTTCGACACCGTACCAGACATAGTAACTTTAGCTAAAAGCTTAGGTGGTGGTGTAGTTCATGTAGGTGCTACGGTCTTCAGGAAGGATCTAGACCTCAAGGAGAGAGGTGCTCATAGTAACACCTTCGGTGGCAACGCATTAGCATCTAGAGTTATAGTTAAGGTTATAGAGCTCGTAAGGAAGATCTTACCAAACGTTAATGAGCTTGAAGGTCTCTTTAGGGATAGACTAAGTGAAATCCATGAGAGATACGAATTAGTAGGTGATGTAAGAGGGTTAGGACTAGCTTGGGGTATAGAGTTTGTTAAGGACAGGAGGAGTAAGGAGCATTATGTCAAGCTCAGAAATAGTGTGATTAACAAAGCTCTCAAGATGGGGTTAGTATTATTACCGTGCGGGAAGAGCTCGATAAGGCTATCGCCACCACTAGTAATAAGCGAGGATGAAGCCCAGCTGGGTCTAAATATACTTGAGAAGGCTATAAAACAATCAATAACTTAGGTGTCAGTTCCAACGTTTAAGTCAGTTTTTGGTAATGGAGTTAACCATTAAATATAGTCCTTCGCCCTTAACTTAAATTTTAGTTAACTATATTAATCATAAGGTGTATTAACTTGGAGAGGCTTGAAGAAGCTAAGAGATGGTTTATGCAGGCTCTTAGGGATATCAAAGCTTCAAGTGATAGCCTTAAGGATGGTAATTACGAGTGGAGTTGCTTCCAAGCTCAGCAAGCAGCTGAAAAAGCTCTTAAAGCACTACTTTACGCTCATGGTAGGAGTGCTTGGGGTCATAGCCTTGTTGAGCTACTTAATTACTTAAGAGACGTTGAAGAAATTAAGGAAGATTTCTATGTATTGGCGAGAGAACTTGATAGACACTACATACCATCAAGATATCCGAACGCGTTTGAATCAGGATATCCGGGAATGTACTACGATGAACCTACAGCTACGAGAGCTTTAGAAGCTGCTAAAGCCATAATTAACTGGGTGAAGTCCTGCTTAAGGAGGTTTGGGCTGAAGTTGTAAAAGACTTGATCAATAGATTAAAGACCTACTTAGGTAGCTTAGAAGCTGTCATAGTTTTTGGCTCTTGGAGTCGTAGTGGAGGGGGTGAGTGGAGTGATATTGATGTCCTCATAGTGAGTGATGATGCTGAAAAGATAGAAGTCCTAGATAGATTCTTACTTACATCTACACTATGCGCAGGCAAGTGCGACGTATTCATATATAGTTATAGAGAGGTTGAATCAATGGTTAAGAAGGGTAATCCTTTAATACTGTCAGCCCTTAAAGAAGGTATTAAGGTCATCGTAAGTGATAGGCTGGAGAAGTTAGCTCAAGAAGTATCTAAGGCATGTAGAAGAGTTGGGAGGATGTGGATATGTAAGGAAGGTAGTCTTAACAGTTAACTTAGGATAAAAACTAAAACTTGGTGAAGTATCTAAGGTAGAGTTTCGTTACTATTATTTACTCTTAATATACTACTTCTTAGGTGCTATACTTGTTTGGTTGGTCAGGAAGAGGTTTGATGGTAGACTTAAGTAAGAGGAAGTACTCGTACTTTGACATAGATGCTAACATTCTTAAGGATTACCTAGGGGGTAGGGGTTTAGCGGTAAGACTTCTCTGGGATCTCAACCCTGTAGGTGTGGATCCTCTATCACCTGAGAATCACCTAATCTTCGCTGTAGGTCCTTTAACAGGGTATCCATTACCTTCCTCAAGTAAGCTCGTTATTGCTTCTAAGTCACCACTTACTGGTGGTTATGGTGATGGTAATATAGGAGTTCGTGCTGCTGTTGAGATTAGAAGGTTAGGTGTTGATGCCTTAGTACTTAAGGGTAGGTCTGAGAAGCCCGTACTAGTCCACGTTACATGTAAGGGTGTTGAATTCGTTAATGCTGATCACCTATGGGGTTTAGGGGCTCATGAGGCTGAGGATAAGATTCTAAGAGAGTTTGGTAGAGATGTTGGGGTTCTACTCATAGGACCTGCAGGTGAGAAGCAGGTTAGGTTTGCTACGGTGGTAGCTGAGTTTGGTAGGTCTGGTGGTAGGCCGGGTATGGGTGCTGTTATGGGCTCTAAGAACGTTAAGGCATTAGTCGTTAAAGGCTGTAAAATGCCTAGACCCTACGATGAGAAGGAGCTTAGATCCCTAGGTACTGAAGCATACCTAAAGATTAAGGAGCTACCTAACTACGGCTTCTGGATGAGGCAAGGTACGATGGCAACCGTTGAGTGGGCTCAGAAGGCATCAGTACTACCTACGTACAACTTCAGTGAAGGTGTCTTTGAAGATGCTAATAAGATTGATGGCTACACCATGGAGTCAATGAAGGTGTATCAGAAGGGCTGCCCACTCTGCAACATGCCCTGCGGTCATAATGTGAGGTATGAGGTTAGGGATCAAGGTATTGAGGGTAGGGCTGAGTTAGATTACGAGAATGTTGCTATGCTTGGTTCTAACATAGGTATTGGGGATCTTAATAAGGTAGCCTACCTAAACAAGCTAGCTGATGACTACGGTGTTGACACCATAAGCTTAGGTAATGTCATAGGGTTTGCTATGGAGGCTACAGCTAACGGTCTCATACGTGATGAGGGTATAGAGTGGGGTGATTTCAAGTCCGTAGTAGAGCTTGTGAGGAAGATAGTTTATGGTGAGGGTATAGGCTCAATACTATCCCAGGGGGTTAAGAGGGCTTCAGAGGTTCTGAAGGGTGGTTCTCATGTCTACGCGATGCATGTTAAGGGTCTTGAGGTAACTGCTTACGACTGCCATGCAGCACCTGCTATGGCCCTAGCCTACGCTACATCACCTATCGGTGCACACCATAAGGATGCATGGATAATAGCCTATGAAGTACAGACTGATAGATTAGGCTATACCGAGGAGAAGGTCAGGAAGCTCATATGGCTACAGAACATTAGAGGAGGCCTATTCGAGTCCCTCGTAGCATGTAGGCTACCATGGGTTGAGCTCGGTCTAGACCTAAACTACTACCCAAGACTCCTAAAAGCAGCCACCGGCGTAACGTACACGTGGGAAGACCTTGAAGTAGTAGCCAACAGGATATACACACTAATAAGGGCTTACTGGATTAGGGAGTTTAAGGCCCAAGGAATTAAGTGGAGTAGGGAGTTCGACTACCCACCACCAAAGTGGTTCGAGAAACCACTAACCAAGGGACCACTAGCTGGCACTAAACTCGATAGAGAGAAGTTCACCTACATGCTCCTAAAATACTACGAACTAAGAGGATGGGATAGCAATGGCATACCTAAGGTTGAAACACTTAAGAAGTTAGGTTTGGGTTTTGTACAATCATACATATAGGTAACTTAACCTAAAACAGCTCATTATTTATGCATGCACACCACAAGTACTTGACGAGTGATTTACTGGGTAATTTAGTCTTAGTTAATCATTATTATCGTAAGATAGCTAAGTACTTAAT
>CAZUAD010000032.1:0-340 GCA_964618155.1 uncultured Desulfurococcaceae archaeon | reverse complement strand
AAAGAAACTAAACCTAGAATTCACACTTCCCCACACAACATAACCGCAACACTCGTACCTTTAAACACCAATCCAAGAACGCTAACCACGAAGACCTCTAGCTAGTGTGACTAACCCATGTCTACACTCACAACATCAAGACCCTAACACTAACTAAGTATGAAGGAATTGTAGTCAGGGCAACGTACACCTAATATGCTAGTATTAAGTACTAAGAAAGAAGTCGTAAAGGTAAAGATCAAGATCTCACAACACAAAAACTCCAGTAATAACTAAATCAACACATAAATATACAAAATCTTCTAAGTAGGTATTACCTCTTGTCTTCACACCATCGGAA
>CAZUAD010000031.1:1145-13051 GCA_964618155.1 uncultured Desulfurococcaceae archaeon | reverse complement strand
GCTATCAACTTACCACCACTACTCACATACCTCCTCAAGCCCTCTAACGCATCATCACTTAAGCATACGGAATTAGCTAGAACTATAACCCTATACCTACTTAAGTAATCACTATCACTTAAGTCCCTTTCAGCTATGAAGTCTACAGGTATGTGTTCATGTGTTAAAGCATAATAGAATCCTCTAACCTCATCAACATAGTGATGAGGTTCATCCCTACCATAGAAATCCCTCGTATTATTAGAAACTACTATACCTACATGCTTTAAGCCTTCAGCACCTACGAGAAACTCCTCAAGCTTCTCATGCTCCTTAAATACTTTAGAGACCTCATCAATAATGTACGGACTCTGAACATAGGTTGATGAAAACATCAATAACCATAGATTACCCCCAGCAATCATCGATTCTCTAAGACCCTGCCTAATAGCTAGCGAGGTACTTGCCTCAACAGTTCTATACATGTGGAAGTAGTTTCTAGAAGCTGCAACCGGCTTACCCCTAGCCATAGCTTTAGTTAACTTAACCATCTCAGCTATAAATCCTGGTGGTTGATGATCTGCTTCACTACATTCAGCAAATATGAAGTCCATGAAATCTCTCCCTTCCTCAACAACCTTATTAGTCCTACCAGCCCAACCTCCTGGATGGCTATTATACATGAACATAACCTCATCATTAGAGCTCTTAACGAGTTTGTAAAGCTCCTTAATCTTTTCAACGACTACCTTATACCTCCATTTCCATAAGCTCCTCCACCTTGAATCGCTCCATTCCGGTTTTGCGGGCATATTGAAACCTAGCTCTTTCTTAAACCTTACTTGACACCATTTACAATAACATGCTCTCTCAATATCTGGTTGGTATCTAAAACTATCAAGGAATACCCCTCCTACCTTTAGTTTTAAAACCTCCTTAACCTCCTCCTTAATCATCTCATAGTAAGGTGAGTTAATGCAGATTTGAGGCCATTCAGGTGTATACGCATTCTCAGCGTAGGGTACGTGCTCTAAGAGAACTACCTCACCCCTAACATTAACTTGGGCCCAGTCGCTATGCTTTTCATAGACGTACTTATTAGCCGTATGACCCACCATTACAACAACCCTAACTCCCCTCTTACTACCTTCATTAACGAGCTCCTTGATGAAATCACCTTTAACTTTAGGGTGCTTAGGACCTATTCTACTGCCTTCATAGAATACTCTACCCCACGGATCTCTAGCGAATACCACAAGTACATTAGCTCCTACCTTAAGTGCTAAGTCAATGATCTTCCTAGAGTTAAGGCTTCCTAGGTATGTACCGTACCTATCCTCGATGTTAAATTGTAATATCCTTAAAGGTCTTTCCCACCACTTACTCATATCATTAACACCTTAATCCTAAATGATGGCCTCTTCACTATCCTTCTTAAATAGGTGTAGTCTATCAGTATCGGGTATTAGCTCAACCTTAGAACCTATCCTAAATCTATGTGCTCCACTCATCTTGACTACGAGAATTAATGAACCTGTATTTATGTGAATTATCGTATCGGAACCTAGAGCCTCAATGAAATCTATCGTACCCTCAATTCCCCTCATACCCCTAAGCTCGGGGGGTGCGAAGTCCCTTATATAGAGATGCTCAGGTCTTATCCCCGCTATTAAGGTCTTACCGTTAAAGTCGTGTAGTAGCTCTTTAAACTTATTAGGTAGTACTATTTTGAAGTCTCTTGACTCAAGGACCACGGCCTCATTACCTATGTTGACAGTTACGTCAAAGAAGTTCATTTGCGGTGTACCAACGAATCCAGCAACGAACTTGTTCTTAGGTCTATTATATATGTCCTCAGGTCTTCCAACCTGTAATATCTTACCTTCATTCATTACCGCAATCCTATCACCCATAGTCATTGCCTCAACCTGATCGTGGGTAACGTAGATAGTTGTTACCTTAATCCTCCTTTGAAGCTTCTTAATTTCACTCCTCATCTTAACTCTTAGTAACGCATCTAGGTTCGACAGTGGTTCATCCATAAGTAGTACGTTAGGCTCAACAACTATTGCTCTCGCAACAGCAACTCTCTGCCTCTGACCACCGGATAGTTGGTGTGGATACCTCTCTAGCAGTTCAGAAATTTGAAGTAGTTCATCAGCCCTCCTAACTCTTCTATCAATTTCATCCTTAGGAAGCCCCTTAATTTTAAGTGGGAACGCTATGTTATCGTAAACCCTCATGTGGGGCCATACAGCATAACTTTGGAACACCATTGAAGTATTTCTCTCCCTTGGTGGTAGGTAGGTTACGTCTCTATCACCGAAAAACACCCTACCTTCATCGGGCTTCTCAAGTCCTGCTATTATTCTTAGTGTTGTCGTCTTACCACAACCAGAAGGACCTAGAAGTACTATGAACTCACCATCTCTTACATCAAGATCTACTCCATTAACTGCTATGGTTCTCCCAAATCTCTTAACTATGCCTCTTAGGTGTACATCGACCATGGTTTCACCTTAGCGTTATACCCCACATTGTTACTAGGTACTTCCTAGCTATTAACATAAATATCATAGCTGGTAAGACCATTATGAAGCTTGCAGCAAACTTAATGAAGTCTGTTGCAGCCATTGCTTGAGTTAGTATGAATGCTGGTAGTGTCCTGTTAGTTAGTGTTAGTACAGCAGCTATGAAGACCTCATTCCACGACATTATGAATGTGAATATTGCAGCTGCCGTAAGACCTGGTAACGCTAAGGGCATAGTTATTCTTAGGAATACTTGCGTCCTCGTTAAGCCGAAGACGAGCCCAGCTTCTTCTAAGTCCTTAGGTATGCTTGCAAATATGCTTGACGTTATTAGTACTACGAAGGGTAGCGCCATGGAGGTATGAGCTAATGCGACACCTAGTAACGTATCATTAAGCCCAATCTTAATGTATAGAGTAACTAATGGAACTGCTATGACTATTATGGGGAACATCCTTAAGCCTATGATTAAGAGCTTCAAGGAGTCTCTACCCTTAAATGTATACCTAGCGAACGCGTAACCAGCTGGAAGACCTAATGCGAAGCTGAAGAGTATTGTTAGTAGTGCTACAATGACGCTATTAAGTATTGCTTGTGAAGCACCAAGAGATAACAGTTGCCTAATATGCTCGATGGTATACCTCCAAGGAAGTACTACCTCCCTACTATAGTACTGTACTGGGTCTGCAAATGCGTAAATAATGGATATCACAAAGGGCGTCATAACCCATAAGGTAGCTATGAGTACAAGCCCAGAAACAACAATTCTGCGTAGATAGTACTTAGTCAAAGCTTCATTAACCATTAGGTACCAGCCTCCAAATACTTAGCCTTAAATAATTTAAGATAGAGGAACCCTAGTGACAGAGAAATAGCAGCTATTATCAATGCGTAAAGAGCTGCTACACCGGTATGGTGTAGCTCTACCTGTTCATAGTAGGCTTCGCCAGCAAGTATTGGTATGTCCCTTCCAGCTAATGTCCAGACAACACCGAATATCTGGAATGCGAAGAGTGTTCTAATTATTAGTGCTGCCTGGAGGCTTGGTTTAAGTAGCGGTAGTACTATATGTCTTAACCTTTGCCATGTACTAGCACCGAAAACTTCTGCTGCCTCAAGTAATTCATCACTTATCATTTGTAGTCCTGCGAATAATATTATGAAGACTATTGCTGTAGCCCTCCAGACCTCGGTTATAATTATAGCTAGAAACTCCATAGACCTGTACTGGTATCCGAAAAAGTATATAGGGCTTTTAATTAATCCGATACTCATCATTATCTTGTTAAAGAATCCATTAGGTGATAGCATCGTGTACCATATGAGTCCGGCAGCTACATCACTAATAGTTAAAGGTAGTACAACTATGTAAAGTGCGGCATTTCTACCCCAGAACTTAATGTTTAGTAGCATAGCCAATCCTAAAGCAACTAATGTCTGTATTGGTATGACGATTAACGTTATTAGTAAGGTATTGGTTAATGCTTCAAAGAACTTAGAGAAGGAGCTATGGAGCAAGTATTCAATGTTCTCTAGGGTGAACTTACCCTCCTTGATGAAGGCAAGCATGATTCCTTGAGCTAGGGGGTAACCTATGAAGAATAGCATGTAGGCTAGTGCAGGAGCTATGAGTATGTAAGGTAAGTACTTCTCAATTACAAACCAGTACTTTGAGTTAAAATTCATTAAAAACCCCACTCTGTTTAGCATTAACTCTAACTTACTTATCCTTTTAGGTATCAGGAGGAGGTAAAGGTGCTCCTACCTCCTTAAACAGCCCTAAGAGCTTCGGTGCTAGTTCTGAAATTACACTCTTAATATCCTCACCCTTATTCACTATTCTGTCAAATGCTGTTAGATATATATTCTTGAAGTCACCACCCTTAGGACCTAGGCTCGGTATCATAGCTACTAATGCATCAGGTGTTGATACCTGCTGGTTAACACCCTTAGCTAATACCTTCAAGGGTCCTTCAGGTATAGCACCAGTAGCTTCTTGAACTGTTGGGAAGAAGCCAACACTCTTCAATACCTCAACCTGTGTTTCAGGTCTAGTTAGGTATTCTATGAGTTTCCATGCAGCTTCTGAATGTGGAGCTCCCTTAGGTATTGCTAACCCAGCTACAACTAGTATGAAGCCCCTACCCTTAGGACCTCTTGGAACAGGTACTACAACGAACTGTTCAGGCTTATTCACTATGGCGTCCTTAATCCTTGCTGTATGATCCCACGCGATCCATACGTCCTCTCTAAGTAGTGGATCAGCCATAGCATCCCATGTAGTACTTCCTGGGTGTACGTACTTCCATAACTTCTTAAGGAATTCCCACATCTTGGCTGCATCATCACTATCAAAGTTCTTGACTTGAGCACCAGTGAATGCTGGGTATAGATATCCGTGTAGGAATCTAACAAAGAGCACCTTAGGACCTGCAGGGAACCCTACCTTAGGCCCTCCAGTTGCTTCATATAACTTCTTAGCCCAGGCTAGGAATGCATCGTAAGTCCACTTTTCAGTACCCTTAACTACGTCATCAACACTTAAACCTTCAGGTAGGTAGTCAAACGCCTTCTTATTGACGACCATTACATAGGTAGCAGTCATCCATGGTATGTAAGCCTTAATTCCATGTATTTTGCTATAATCCTCAAGAACCTTTGGGAATGTTCTACCAGGTAATGCTCCAAAGCTACTTAAGTCCATAAGCCAGCCCTTAGCTGCGAATAGGTCTAGACCTCCATGTAGCTCACCTATTAAGCTTATCGTAACCTTACCAGCCTTTTCTTCTGACTCTATTCTTATGGCTAGGTCTGAGTATGATATAGGCACGAATTCAACTTGAATTCCTGTCTCATCCGTAAAGGCTTTTAATAATTTCTCCTTAACAAAGGCTTGCTCCTGAGGTGGATTAAGCTGTGTTGACGCCCAGATTATCTTGGGTGGAGCCGTAACCACTGTGAAGTAGTACGCTAAAGACCCACCAACTATTGCAATAATAATTACAGCAATAATTACTACATGAAGCTTAGTTAATGCCTTATGCATCAACTAAGCAGTCACCTCGGAGGTTATCTGAAGGAAGAAGTATAAAAGCGTTACTTTATTAGGCTACAACCTAGAAAGCCTGTTAATAGAGGCGTTGTATGTTTGAATTATGAACTTTAAGAAACCTTACTACTAAAGAGAATGTCTATAACATCACTATATGATCTACTAAGCTTCCTAGTTAAGAGGCTTGAATCAAAAGATGCCCTAACACGTCCTTTACATTCATTTAAGATCCACGATATGACATCTATAAACATTTCATAAATTCTTGAAGCAGATGAATCAATTCTTGATAACTCTCTATAAGATCTCTTTAACTCTTTAACCTTTGCTTCATGATATATCATCGTAAAACCATTAGCTATGATTGCTCCAATACCTATAAGAAATGATGTAGTTGCTAGGTATGAGATAAGGTTATCAATATAAGATGTTAAGTACCAGAAGATAGAGCCTAACACTAATCCCATGATCGATATAGTTATTAAAACCTTCTTTAGAGAGCTTCCTAAGTCCTCAATACATGAAACAGCTAAGTCCTCAGCACTCATTTCCTCAAGAGGTAGTTTGAAAGTAAATGATAAAGCATTTCCGTATAGGTCTACAGAACACCTACCTAATCTTCCATGCCTACTCTATTTTATGGCAACCTTAACGTATTTAGACCTATTTAACGAGTTAAGAAGCTTTCTTGCGGATTTAACTAATTTATTCCTTAGTCTAACGTAATCATAAGATGAACTACGGATCATGAGACAACATCTCACTCTAAATTTACTTTATATTTGTTGGAGAAAAGTTTAACTAACCCAAACTCCTTTCTTAAAGTTTATCAACTTAAAGAACTTTGATATGGCTGTAATAACAGCTAGATCTCCTGTTACATTATTCATCGTCCTCATCATGTCGAGTATTACGTCTATACCAGCTATTAGAGGTATGACCTCGAAGGGCAGTCCTACGGAGCTTAATGTAACGCTCAACATTATGAGTCCTGCACCGGGAACTCCCGCCATACCTATCGATGCCATGACTGCTGCAACAGCAACTGTCGTTACTTCAGCTCCTGTTAACGTCCTACCAATTATGTCTGCGGCAAAGACGGTTACAAGTCCTTGGTATATGGCCGTACCGTCCATGTTTATGGTGGCGCCCAGCGGTAGTGTGAATGAGTATATACCTCTTGAGTATATACCTCTATCGATACCTAACTTCTCGTCAGCAACCCTCATAGTTACTGGTAAGGTACCAGAGCTACTCCTAGTTTCGAATGCTGTTAGCATTACAGCTCTAAAGAACTTTATTGGGTTTATGCCAGCAACTAGTAGGATTGCTGTATAGACTACACCTATCTGTATGGCTATAGCTAGCGCTTCAGATCCTATAAGCTTAGCGTACGGAATAAATATTGCGACACCTGTCTTACCTATCACTACAGCTATTAGTGCGAAGACACCGTAAGGTGCTACCTCAAGGACGAATCTAACGATCTTATACATGATCTCAGAGAACGCATCAAATACTCTATAAGTGATTTCAGCTGCCTCCCTAACTCTTGGGATTTCTGAAACCCTTAGATAAGCTAATGATAGTCCTACGAATAAGGCGAATATTATTGTGGGAATGACTTGGAATTTAGCCATAGCCTCGAACGGATTTGTTGGAATCCATGAGAGTACGGTCTCTATGAAGCTAACAGGTTTAGGTGGTGTAACCTTTGCTTCTGGTAGTTCGAATCCAAATCCTGGATGTACTGCAAGACCTATTCCTAAGCCTATCGATACGGCAATGAATGATGTTATTATGTACAGTATTATTACTAGACCACCTGCCTTACCTAACTTCTTAGGATCTATACTAGCTGATCCAAGTACTAGTGTAAAGAATACTAGGGGTATCACTATCATTTTAAGTAGTCGTATGAAGAAGGTACCCAAGGGTTGAATAACGGTTATTGGAGGGCCCACTATTAGTCCAGCTATTATGCCGCTATTATGCCTAGTACGAAGCCTATAGCTATTTTATAAATTACGGGGAATTCTAAGTATTTACGCCAGAAGCTCAACTACCCCACCTTAATTACTTACCTTCCATATGTATAGACGTAAGTATTGAGTAAAATTTTACTTAATTATAACTGTACTAAATTGTTTTAAAAGGTGCACACTCAATTTAAGCAGTTTTAAACATGCGGTTAAGTAGTGATAGTAGGAGTGTACATAGGGTGTTAAGGTGAGGGTGGAAATAGTAGTTGTTGGTAAGCCGAATTACGATAGACATACCTTAGTGTCATGGGTTAATGAGATTAAGGATGTAATTGAGCTTGAGTGCGGTATTGAAGTTGAATTAAACATTGAGGATACTAATGATGAGCTACCTAAGCTACTAATTAATGATATCGTAGTTCTCGAAGGATTACCAGGTGAGGAAGGTTACCTTATAGAAGTACTTAAAAATGCTTTAATCAACCTAGGATTATGTATTAGAGGTACTCATCCTTAATTACTCTATTGCTCTCATCCCTAACAATTACTCTAATAGGTCTGAGAGAATACTTATCTACATGAACTTCAACTGAAGGGTAGTCACGTACTGAGTAATACTTCTTCCATAGTACAATAACCCTAGTTCTCGTTCTATCCTCACCAACCTCGATGGAAGGCTTACCAACTCTGCTTATGAAGTCCTTAACATCTCTTAAGCTCATAGTAACCTTAATATGTCTACCGTACCTCTTAGCTGCTAAGCATTGGGGTATGAATTTAAGCATAAGGAGTATGTATATGGTCGCTAGTAGAGCTATAGCTAGTATGAGTGTTATCTCTTGAGACAGGATAACTCCCGTTTATGTAGGTGTATGTGCACTTAAATTATGTAATGACGTAATGGTTAAAGTAATTCCTGAAGCTTTCTCTTAATTTCATCGCTGACTTCCTTAGTACTTGAATTACCACCTAGATCTGGCGTTAACACCTTACTTTCTTCTACGATGTACCTTATGGCTTTACTGAGCTTCTTAGAGAATGCAATCATTTTACTATCGTTAAATCTCCTACCCAGGTAATTAGTCATTAATGATAATGCTGTCAACTGGCCAATAGGATTAGCTATACCTTTACCAGCAATATCGGGAGCACTTCCGTGAACAGGCTCAAAGATTGCTATGTCATTACCTATCTGAGCTGAACCACATAACCCTAAACTACCAACTAATCCTGCTGCCTCATCACTTAATATATCGCCGTAAAGATTAGGAGTCACTATTACTTGGAACCTCTTCGGGTTCTTTATTAAATTATAAGCTGCAGCATCAACAAACATCTCTTCAGCTTTAACTCCTTCATATCTTTGAGAAACCTCAAAGAATACCTCACGGAATAAGCCATCACTCTCCTTGAGGATGTTAGCTTTATGTACAGCCGTAACCAGCTTATAACCTCCATCTATTGCGTACTTAAACGCAAACTTACATATCCTTCTAGAAGCTTCCTTAGTGATTATCCTTAACGTAAATGCTAAGTCCTTAAACCTACCCTCAACACCTGAGTAAAGACCTTCAGTATTCTCCCTAATAATTACGAAGTTAAACTCATCCCTTGATATACCTCTATAGCTCGTGAAAGGTCTAACATTAGCATATAAGCCTAATGCCTGCCTTAAGTAAACATTAATACTCCTATACCCTTTAGGTCCTGGTAATGTAGTTAAGGGTCCCTTAATTACGGCATCTAACTTCCTTATCTTATCAATTAACCCCTCCTCGAAAGGTCTTCCATACTTCCTATAGAACTCGTAACCAGCCTTAAGTTCTATTAACTCTACATTATTTAGAAATTCATTGATAATATCTAACGCTACATCCATTATTTCAGGTCCTATACCATCACCTTTAATGAACCCTATACGGTACCTCCTTACCATGTTAAATCGCCATACTTTTTGATGTAATTAACTATACCTCCTTCACTAATTATTCTTAAGAGTACTTTGGGATAAGGTTTAAACCTCTCCTCAACGCCCTTACTCAAATTCCTTACAATACCTTGTTCAAGATCTACTTCAATTAAGTCATTAGTAGATGTTACTTCAGGTATGATTTCTGCGGTAATTACTGGTAGTCCTATATTTATTGCATTCCTAAAGAATATTCTAGCAAAGCTCTTAGCTACTACTGCTCCAATACCTAACATCTTCAACAATCTAGCAGCATGCTCTCTACTAGACCCCATACCGAAATTTCTACCAGCAACTATTACGTCATTGGGTCTAACCTTCTTAGAGAACTCTGGAATCACTTCCTCAAAAACGTATGGTAACATATCCTCTAAACTACCTATGGATTTGAACTTATACTTACCAGATATTATGTGGTCAGTACTTATGTTATCTCCTAAAACCCATGCTCTACCCCTAAATCTCATCTTCATCATCCTCTAAGGTATTTACGAGGATCAGTTATTTTACCTTCAATAGCTGATGCGGCAGCTGTTGCTGGTGATACTAAGAATATCTTACTTTCCTTATGACCCATTCTACCTATGAAGTTCCTATTAGAAGTTGAGATAGCAACCTCACCTGCACCTAATAACCCTAGATGAGCTCCAATACATGGACCGCATGTTGAGTGTGCTACGAAGCATCCAGCACTAACTAATATCTCTATAATCCCTTCTCTAAGAAGTCTTAGGTATATAGACCTACTTGCTGGTACGGCTATACATCTAACCCCATCCTTAACCTTCCTACCCTTAAATATCTTAGAGGCTATGAAGAAATCTTCGAACCTTCCATTAGTACATGAACCTATGAATACTTGGTTAACCTCAGTACCTTCAACCTCAGTCACAGGTTTTACGTTATCGACGTTAGGTGGTAAAGCTACCTGAGGTTCAAGGTTCGTTACATTAAACTCTATTACATCCTCATATTCAGCTCCAGGATCTGGGAAGAGTGTCTTTATGTTGTCTATACCTAGCGACCTAAACCATGCCTTAGTAACCTCATCAACGGGTATTAATCCCGTCTTAGCTCCCATTTCAACACTCATGTTGCTTAATGTCATCCTTGAGTCCATGGTCAAGTACTTAAGGCATTCACCATGAAACTCCACGGACTTATACGTAGCTCCATCAGCTCCTAACGAGCCTATTATGTAGAGTATTATATCCTTACCAAGTATCCATGGTTTTGGCTTACCATTAATTACTATCTTAATTGTTTCTGGTACCTTCACCCATATCTTGCCTAAAGCCATAGCTATAGCTGCATCAGTACTTCCTACACCCGTAGCGAAAGCTCCTAAGGCACCTAACGTAACCGTATGGCTATCAGCACCTATAACTACCATACCTGGTCTCACAACTCCTGACTCCGCAATAACCTGATGACATATACCGTCACCTACATCATAAAGCCTTATACCGAACTTCCTAGCAAAGGATCTCATCTCCATATGGACAAGAGCTGACGTCACCGTAGGTGGTGGTGCTGCATGATCTATTACAAATGCAACTCTATTAGAATTAAAGACCCTGCTTAACTCCTTAACCTCCTTCATAACTTTAATGGATAACGGCGCTGTACCATCATGAGCATAGACGAAGTCTATAGGAATAATCACGAACTCCCCAACTTCGACTCTCCTACCTAACTTACTACTAAGTATTTTCTCAGTCATATTCATAGGACTCAGAATAACTCACCCATAAACATAGTGCAGATAATGTTATATGAAGTAATTATTAAGGAGCCATATTCTTGAGAAATCAACCTCCTATTCTCTCCTCAACATCGAATTGCAGTGTTGGGAAGTACTTCTTAACAAGCCTTAGCATCTCAGCATCAGTTAACGGCTCCCTCCTACCTCTACGTTCGAACATTCTAACCACCTCATCATATATCGCCTTAACTCTCGGATCATCCTTAGATATCTTGAATCCGTCATTTACAGTCCTCCTTACATGGGCATTTATCCATAAGGCTATGGCAGCCCTACCGGAGTACGGGGTTATTGCTACTGTATAGGGTACTCCAAGAACCTCTAGAGGGTTAAAGGGTAGGTATACCTCAGGGTTCTTCAGCAATCCATCAACGTGTATGCCAGCTTTAGTCCTAAAGGCATTTTCCCCAACTAGGGGGTAGAATTCAGGGATCCTAAAACCTAAGGATCTTATTACATTAGCAGCCTTAATTATGGCCTTTAAATTAACATCATTCGTACTGCCCTTAATACCTACGTAATGTATGAGCATAACCTCTAAGGGGCAATTACCAGCACGTTCACCTATACCGAAGAGTGTACAGTTAGACATTCCAGCACCATAGAGCCATGCTGCTAAGTGGTTAGC
>CAZUAD010000031.1:0-1135 GCA_964618155.1 uncultured Desulfurococcaceae archaeon | reverse complement strand
TGCCTGTCCTTTCAATAATTTCTCTAATAAGTGCTGGTATACCTCTAGGTGGTGGTACGTGGGGAAATGGTAATCCTACACCTAACGTATCAGCTATTTTCACCTTAACAGGTATGCCGTATCTTTCACTTAATCTCGTGAGTCTATTAATGAATGGTATTATGTTCTTATTAACATCAGCTCTTGTAGCATCCTCCAAAGTACATCTAACAACGATACCCCTCTTCAACGCTTCCTCAACAACTGCTAAGTACTTCTCCATAGCTCTCTCTCTACTAACCCTAAACTTATAGTAGATATGGTAATCAGATATCGATGTTAGAATTACTGCCTCATCAAGTCCTACATCGAGTACTAGCCTTAGATCTTCATATGTAGCTCTAATCCAAGCTATAGGTTTTGGATACTTATACCCATACTCCTTAATCCTCCTAGCAACTTCTCTATCCTTATGAGTATATAAGAATAGCTCTGTACTAATTATTGAGCCACGGCCACCAATCTCAGTAAGTACCTCATATATCCTAAGGCTTTCATCAACAGTTAAATTCCTCCAACCCTGTTGACCATCCCTCAATGTAGTGTCGGTAACTGTTATTATGTCTGGGTTCAGGTACTTAAATGAGTCATCAACGACTATCCTAGGAGGTAGGTTAAAGGGGTATACACTTCTAAACAGGCTTAGATCCTCATTACCTCCCATGCTACACACCTAATCACTAAAAGCTACGTAGAGTTACCAATAAATATCTTTTCATAATAGTGTGTGCGGACTCAGTACTTCAATCATTACTTCTCAACGTAACCTCGCATAGTATTAGATGTAGTTGTGTGGAATACGCACTGGACTTTATTTACTTAGACCATACTCTTAGAATAATCATCGTGTTAGTACCTGCAACACCTTCAATGGATCTAATCCTGTCAATGCATCTATTAACTTCTTCAATGCTCTGTACTCTAACCATTACTAGTATGTCATTATCACCTGTAACTTCGTATACAGATTCGACACCCTCTATTTTAATTATGTTACTTGAAATCTCAGGTACGGGCTTAGGAGGTGATGTCTTTACAAGAATAGCTGCCCTAACCTCGTTAATTAATTCATACTCTATTGTAAACTTCTTAATAA
>CAZUAD010000030.1:0-13641 GCA_964618155.1 uncultured Desulfurococcaceae archaeon | reverse complement strand
ACGTTAGGCTAAGGTCGTGGTATCATGATTAGCATGAAGAACATACTATGGATTGCCCTCATAGCTTCATTAGCTCTTCTCATTCTATCTTCATTCATGCTTGTATACTCACTACAGAAACCTGATGTTATTAAGTCTAGTTATGTTAAGTATAGGTATTCATTAATTGGTAAGTATGATTACTCAATTAAGCTTAGACCTAACTTACTTTATAACCAGACTTATCTACTAAATCCCAGTGTGGTATTCTTTAAGATAGCTGATATAGTCAACATTAACCTTACATTCAAGGTTTCATCACGTAATCTTAAGGATGTTAAGGGGGTTATGAATACGTACTTAATAATTGGTCAAATACCATTCTGGAACAAGACCATAGATTCTAGGGTTTTAAGTATTAATTCAAGTAGTATCAGCTTTTCTAGGTCTATTAATCTAACATCAATTATTGGGTTAATTAGGGATATTAGTGATAGTATTGGTGTTTCAAGTAATAGATACTTTATAAGGATTGCTGCAAGAGCTAATGTAAACCTTACCATTGGTGATGAGAAAGTTTCCGAGGTCTTACCTACATACTTAGACATAACCATTAACACACAATCTAATACTGTCACCTTTAGTGATAGAATGTTTAAAATTGATCGTACAATACCTACCTTCAAGATTTCTGAAAACTACATGACCTTCCTAGGCATTAGACTACCCGTTAAATCATTCAAGATTCTCTCCATGATTCTCTTAGGTGTTTCAACACCATCAGCACTAACGTCAGCCATTATGTATATTAAAAGATGTAGAGGCAAGGTTAGTAGGTTAAGGAAGATTATTGAGGAATATGAGAACCTAATAATAGATGTTGTTGGTGAGAACTCAATAGAACAATCAGAGACTCTAATAGAGGTTGCTAGGTTTGAGGATTTAGTAAAGCTAGCTGAAGGGCTAGGAAGACCAATACTACATGTAGAAATACCAAACAAAGACTCAATAATACACAAATTCTATGTAAACAATGAGAGAGTAATATACAAACATACAGTAGAAGAAAAGAAAACACAATAATGTAAATATCTCAAGTAAGTACTATCTTACCTTAAATATTAAAAAATATTAAAAGAACAGCCACTGAAGGGTGAGATAACCTTATTTTAGTGACTTATAAGGCATCCCTTTAAATTCCAAGTCTTCCAATTGAGAATTTAAGAGTGTGAATATGCAATGTGGAATTTATGGTGCGGCGGCCGGGATTTGAACCCGGGATTTCCGGCGTGGAAGGCCGGCGTCCTAGACCAGGCTAGACGACCGCCGCTCTTGCCGTTCTGTCTCTTACTTCTTAGGTTTATAATTCTTTAATCACTTCGGTTTTAGGTGGTACTGTGAGCTCTAAATGTGGTGGTTTTAAATTCCTTGAACATATGAGTGATGTCTACTTCGAAGCTACTGGTAACTCCATTGAGGAGGTTTTTGAGTGGGCTGCTAAAGCTATGTTTGAGACCATGACTGATACCTCAAGGGTTAGACTAGTCAAGGAGGTTGTCATTGAGGATGAAGGTATAGACCTTATGAATGCACTCTACAGGTGGTTAGAGGATCTACTCATAGAGTACTCATCAAGTAACATGGTATTTAGTAAGTTCAAGGTTGAGTACGTTAAGGTCCTAGGAGAGGGTAGGGTCATATTTAAGGGTAGGGCATGGGGTGAGGAATTCAATCCTGAAATACATGAACCTAGAGTTGAAGTTAAGGCTGTAACATACTCACTAATGGAGATAGGTAAGAGAGATAACTGCTGGTATGTTAGGGTAGTCTTAGATATATGAAATTAAACTTTAAGACCCCAGAATAGCAATTGATTACGGAGCCGCCGTAGCTCAGCCTGGGAGAGCACCCGGCTGAAGACCGGGGTGTCGGGGGTTCAAATCCCCCCGGCGGCACCACAGAATCACTTCTCCACAACCCCACCACATACCAGGTTAAACCCTAACTCCCTTAGCCTAGACCTAATAGAGTCTAGGGTAAAATTAGGATTAGGTGAACCTATAACACACCTAAGTTTTAACACATTAAGAGGATTACTAAGAAGGTCCTTAGCTAACTTACATAATTCTCTATAATTGCTACATAACTCCTTAACCTTAGAACAGAACTTACTTAGGAAGCACTCCTTAGAATTACCGCACTTACCTACGATATCTGCAACTATGTTATATACAGACCTATAAGGTAAGCCGCACTTAATTGAAGTTACCTCAGCTATATCAGTTAATATTAAGTAATAGCTCTCTCTAACGATTTTAACCCAGCTATCAGTATCAAACTCAAGACCTTTAACGACATCTATTAATACCTTAATACCCTTGATGGTTAAGTCAATACCTTTAATGAGGTATTTATTCACCTCTTGAAGATCTAATGAATAGCCTGAACCTATGGACTTGACCATGCTTAATGCTATTACTAAGTAACCTATTAGCTCACTGGTTAATGCTCTTAGAACTTCAAGTGTTACTGGGTTTTTCTTATGGGGCATGACGCTACTAGTTGATATGTGCTCTTTAGGTAATTTAACGGTTGAAATTTCAGCCATGTTCCATGTAATTAGGTCATTAAAGAACCTTGTAATTTCCGTAAAGAGCGATGTAAGTACTGAGAGTGTTAATATTATGAAGTCTCTAGATGACGTGGCATAAAGCGTATTTTCGCAAAGACCTTTAAAGCCTAGCCTATCACGTTCAAACACCCTATCGATACATACCGTAGTACCTGCGACAGCGCTGGATCCGAGAGGTGAGAGGGATATTACATGATCCTTAACATACTCAAGAAGGTTAGTATGTGTTTTAATAATCTCATCCACATAGAGCAGGTAATGAGCAATACTAGATAATTGAGCCTGCTGTAGATGAGTATATAATGGCATTACGCTACCTACATACCTACAAGCCTTAAGGAGTAACTCCTTTCTCAACTCTTTTAAGAGTTTCAAGATACCATTGATACCTCTTAAACATTTAAGTCTTAATGCTGTAGCTACATGATCGTTTCTACTTCTACCAATAACTAAATACCCATAATCACTGCCTAAGACCTCTCTTAAGTACCTCTCTAAAGCTTCATGGACGTCTTCAAATCCGCTACTTCTCATCAATTCTAATACGGGCTCTTTAGACCTTTTTAAGGCGTCTAACGCCTTACCTCTTAAGTCATTACTAATTAATCCAGCTCTGTATAATGCCTCAACGTGAACCATGAACACTTCTATTACTTCATCAACGATATATTCATCCTCCTCTGTAGATGATATGAATTCTAAGATGAAGTCCTTAGTAGGTCCTAGTAATACCTTCCTATACTCACTCAACGATCTAATCCCTCACCTTCCAGCTTGCTATAATGCTTTGAAGACCCCATAAATTAACGAAACCTACAGCTAATTTCTGATCAAACGTACTCTTTGACAGATATGAAATGAGCCCCTCTTCATATAGGGAATTTTCTGATTCCCTGCCAACAACTAGAACATTGCCTTTAAAGAGCTTAACCTTAACACTTCCCGTTACCCTCTTCTCCATAAAGTCTATCAATACATCTAAGTCCTTCTTTAGGGGTTCAACCCATAAACCCGAGTATACGAGATCAGTCCATAAATCATCGACTATTGATTTGAAAGTTAGCTCGCGCTTAGTTAGTACTAATTTTTCTAAGTCCTTATGAGCCTCAATAAGAACTGTAGCCGCAGGACACTCGTAAACCTCACGAGACTTTAAACCTATGACCCTATCCTCCATATGATCTATCCTACCAATACCATGCATACCTGCCTTAGAGTTCAGGTATGTGATGAGCTTTACAGGATCCAAATACTCGTCGTTAACCGCTACTGGAACGCCCTCCTCAAATCTTATAGTTAGGTACTCAGGTTTATCGGGAGCTTTTTCAGGTGGTATTGTCCACTTAAAAATCTCTTCAGGAGGCTCTTTCCACGGGTCCTCAAGAATGCCTGACTCTATGCTCCTACCCCATAAGTTTTCATCGATGCTATACACCTTCTTCTTAGCATTTATAGGTAAGCTCTTCTTAATAGCATACTCTATCTCCCAATCCCTACTAAGACCCCACTCTCTAACCGGAGCTATTACCTTAATGTCAGGTTTTAGTGCCTTAATGGTTATGTCAAATCTTAATTGGTCATTGCCTTTACCAGTACATCCATGAGCTATAGCATCAGCTCCCTCCTTAATAGCTACATCAACCAACTTCTTAGCTATGAGTGGCCTAGCTAATGCACTAGATAATGGGTACTTACCCTCATATAGAGCGTTCGCCTTAATAGCTCTAAAAACGTAATCCTTAACAAACTCCTCCTTTGCATCAATCGTATAATGCTTTATGGCACCTATCTTTTCAGCCCTCCAAGCAATTTCATTAAAATCTTCATTCTGACCTACATCAACAACTACGGTAATAACCTCAGCCTTAAACCTCTCAATCAGTAGGGATAGTATAACTGAGGTATCCAGACCGCCAGAGTAAGCTAAGACAACCCTCATAACGATCGTCTAAGGTAGAACTACTGATATTTTAAACTTAAATCAATAAAATGTAACATATAATAAAATATGCTGTTCCATATGTTACTTTCAGATAGCTACTTTGTCAAGAACCTCCTTGCCGACGTTATTACTGACTGAAGTACCGTATAGGCCTTCATAATATCGTTAGTACTAACTATTAATATTGTATCTAGGTGGCAGGAGATTATTTGAGTTATGTTTATTCCTGACCATGCTAGAAGGCCTGTTACATAAGAAACAAAGCCGGGTGTCGTAAGTATTTCCCTAGGACTTATTAATATTATGGCTGATTGATCATCAATTAGTTCATAGGGAGCCTTCTCACCAATTATGGATAGAGCCTTATTCATTATCTCCTTTGCTAGCACTATGGTGTAAGTATTTATCCCCTGAGTTACCTGAAGGAATCTCGCATTCCTTAACTCTTGAACTAATACCGCAATTTTAGGTTGTATATATTCTCTATTAATGGTTAGGACAACTAAGTCTGTTTCAAGTCTTAATGCACTTCTAGCTAGTATGTGAAGTATCTGATCCTCAATACTTCTTAAATTACTACGCAACTTATTGCTCAGTCTTATCAGTATAACCTTAATGGTATTAACATTAACACCACCAACACCAACCTCTCTTTCAACATCACGTACTATGTCCCTAGCTAATGCTGAGTAATTTATAAGTCCTTTAGCTAAGCATGTAAGTATGCTAGGTCTTGAAGTAACTATATTCCAAACAACCGATGTTAAGGTCTTTCTCATATACGCCACCAAACCTAAGTAATATCTTAAAGAGTACTTAATGTGTGGTTATGACGTACCTAATTATTAGGGACATGGAAAGTATTATGTAGGCTATTATCGCTATTAACTTAACATACCTCGCCTTAATCCTGACTAAAAACTTAGCACCACTCCAAGCCCCTAAATATGTCCCCAAAGTTAGTGGTAGTACTATGAATAAATCGATATGCCCTGCAATACCATATATTAAGGCTCCCGTACCTGCCGTTATACCTACCATGAGCTTACTAGTAGCTACAGCCTCCTTCACGCCCATACCTAGAACAAGTATTAATGTCGGCATCTTGACCACACCACCACCAATACCAGCACTAGCTGAGACGAAGCCAGCACAAAAGCTTATGGTTAACGATAATATGTAAGCATATCTTAAGCCTAGTAGGGGTTTCCTCCTAACCTCGATAGGTATTAGTGCGAAAAGAGTTGAGGATATAATTAAGGCTACTGCTACAATTAATGCTACATAGGTTGATGGAAGTCTAATTGTTAGTAAAGCACCCAGCAATGCACCGCTAACAGATGCAGACTCAAGTATTGAGGCTACCTTAAGCTTAACGAGACCTCTCCTATAGAGATGGTGAATACCACCTGTACTCGTACCAAGTATAGCTACTAAACTTGATGCCACAGCCTTGTGCGGCTCAACACCAGAAAGTATGAGTATAGGGGTTGTTAAACTACCACCACCTATACCTAACAAGCTACCCATAAACCCTGCTAACAACCCTACACTGAGGCATAGCAGTAATTCCGAGGTTACCTCCATATACCTTACTCCTAACCTATGTTATAGGTTAAGTATAAATCAATGACCCCACTGTAGGAATAGATGTTTTAATGAGCTTAGAAAGACCTAGTATGGTGTGTAAATGAAGGTTGGATTCATAGGTTTAGGTCTCATGGGATACGCTATGGCTTCGAGGCTAGCATCTAAGGGTTACAAGTTGATAGTCTATAACAGAACTAGGGCTAAGGCTGAATCATTAGCTAAGGAATTCGATGTTGAGGCTGCTTCATCACCTAAAGAGGTAGGATTACATAGTGATGTAGTCCATATAATGGTATCTGATGATCATGCTTTAATGGACGTAGTGTTAGGTGATGACGGCTTAGTTAACGGCTTAGATGAAGGCAAAATAGTCATTCAGCATTCAACTATAACGCCCATGACCAGTCTTAGAATTATGAATGTTATAAAGGCAGCTAGGTCAACTTACGTTGAAGCACCAGTATTAGGTAGCGTTTCTGAAGCTAGAGAGGGTAGGCTCATCACGTATGTTAGTGGTGATAAGGATTACACTAAGTTACCCACGATCTCCGAGTTAAGTCGATCAGTAATTTACGTAGGTCCTGTGCCTAAAGCATCAGCATTGAAGTTAGCAATAAATAATATATTCTTAGTGCTAGTCACGTCAATAGCTGAGTCATTAGCTCTAGTAAGTGCTTATGGTATTGACTGTAAGGAATTCCTGAAGATAGTCCGTGAAACTACGTGGATGAAGCCAATAATTGAGAGATATGAGGATAGAGGTTTGAATCCCAAATTCCCCACGAGGTTTAAGTTAGGTCTTGCTGTCAAAGACCTACGCTACTTTGCTAACGCATTACAATACCTAGGGATACCAGCAAATACGTCTATGGGGGCATCAAATGTTTATGCATTAGCTGCTAAGGATGGGTTATCGCTTAATGATTATAGCAACATAATGTACTACATGTGTAAGTTAGGTAAGAAGTTTAGAGGGTAAACATTTAAGTTTGGTAAAGCTCTTAAAGTGAGGTAGTATGTAAGCTAGGTTAGGTGGGTAGTATATGGTAACTATCAAGGAGGTACCTGCAGACATGTTCATTAAGGCGTTGGCTAACTACCTAAAGGAACGCGTACCTGAGGTAAGACCACCACCCTGGGCACTATTTGTAAAGACAGGACCACATAAGGAGAAACCTCCTGAGGATCCTGATTGGTGGTACTTTAGAGCAGCTAGTATATTAAGGAAGCTCTACATAAATGGTGAACCAATAGGTGTTGGTACATTTAGAACCATATATGGAGGGCTTCAGAGAAGAGGTGTTGCTCCACCACATTTTAAGAAGGCTGGTGGTTCCCATATAAGGAAGATATTACAACAACTTGAGAGGGCAGGCCTTGTTACTAAGGAGGGGAATAAGGGTAGGGTTCTAACCCCTAAGGGTAGGAAGCTACTGGATAAGATAGCTTATGAGGTGTTCAAGGAGGCAGTAAAGTATATTCCTGAATTAAGGAAATATGGTGGGGGAGTTAGGTAGTGGTAGCTGATGAGTACTATGACGAGGAGTTAGAGGAGATTAAGAGGAGGCAGTATGAAGCTCTACTAAAGAAGCTTGAAGAGGAGAAGAGAAAGAAGGAAGAGGAGATGGTTAGGGAAGCTCAAAGGCAAGCAATACTAAGGCGTATACTTACGTCTAAAGCAAGGGAGAGGTTAGCCAACGTAAAGCTTGTGAGACCTGACCTAGCCAGACTTGTTGAGGATTACCTCATTAATCTAGCGTTAAGCGGTCAATTAAGGGGGGTTGTTGACGATGATACATTAAAGAAAATACTACTTGAGCTAGATTCAAGGAGTAGGCGTGAGTTTAGAATCATAATTAGAGAGAAGAGGTGAGGTAATGGCTAGGAATAAGCATGTAGCACGTAAGCTTAGACTCGCAAAGGCCTTAAAGTCCAACTCAGCAATCCCCGTATGGGTTGTAGTTAAGACTTTAAGGAAGGTACCATTTAGACCTAAGAGAAGACATTGGAGAAGGGTTAAGTTAGGTAATATCTAATATTGGGGGTTTTGAGGTGAGCGAGAGAATATATGTCATAAACCTATCAAGGATTTATTGGTCTGGTCGTAGGAGGAGAGCACCTAGAGCTATAAAGAGAATTAGGGAGTTCATTAAAAGACATACAAAGGCTGAAGTAGTCATTATTGACGAATCAATAAATACATACATATTCTCTTACGCCTACGATAAACCCCCTAGAAGAGTTGCTGTTAGGGTTTTACCCCTGGATGGTGAGGGTAAGGTTGTTAAGGCGGTATTAGCGGTTCCCATAGCATCCTCCTTACCTAGTGAGGAGAAGTAAATGCCGTTAGAGAGGTTAAGGATTTTTGGTAATCCAAACATAGGTATTTACATATGTACAAGCAATAAGTACGCCTTAGTACCCAAGGGTGTAACATCGCAGGTTAAGGAGAAGGTCTCTAACGTATTAAGTGTTGAGGTATTTGAAGCACAAATAGCTAGAACACCCCTCCTAGGAGTCTTTGCTGTCTGTACTGATAGGTTAGTTCTTGTCCCCAGCATCATTAGAGATGATGAATTAAATGAGTTAAGAGAGGTAGGATTAGATGTTAGGGTTATAGACGTAAAGCACACTGCTTTAGGTAATGTCATACTACACAATAGTAAGGCGATGATGCTATCTGAAGAATTAAGTGATAATGAGGTTAAAGAGATAGTTAATATACTAGGATTTAGTAAGTATATGAAGCGTAAATTGGCCAACATGACAGCCATAGGCTCAGCTGCAGTAATAACTGATAGAGGTGCCGTTGTCCATCCTGACGTAAGTGATGAGGAGCTTAACCTCATTTCTAAGTTCTTTGAAGTAAACGCAGATATAGCAACAGTTAATTTTGGTGTAGCATTTATTAAGACTGGTCTCGTAGCCAATAACTACGGGGCCCTAGTAGGTGAACGTACTACGGGCCCTGAAATCATGAGGATAATGAAGGCACTAGGTATAGGGTGATATAATATGGGTCGTGAGGTAAAAGTGTTTAGAGTAAGTGGTGTGGCTCTCTTTAGCCCAGATAGTATTAGGTCGTGGCAACCATTCTCTATAGACGTAAGAGCATTAAAGAAGGAAGATGCTATTGAGAAGGTACTTTCAGAGTTAGGTAGTAGGCATAAGCTAAAGAGATCACATATAAAGATCCTTGAGGTGAAGGAGATCCCACCTGAGAAGGCTAAGTACAAGTACATTAAGGAGTTAGAGAGGATTAGAGGATGGTATATTGAGTAGTAATGAAAAGAGAGAGGTTATTGCGATACCTTTAGAATCCCTAATAGCTGAGCTAAGTGAGGTAAGGAAGTATATAGATGCTCTACAAGCTCAGATAAATCAATTAACAGTTGAGTTAAATGAGATAGGCAATAGTAGGAACTTCATATCTGAGATAAAGAGCGGAGCTAGGGAGATCATAGTACCTACTGATAGGAAGGGGTATGTGTTAACGAAAGCTAGGCTAGAATTTACGGATAAAGTCATAGTTCACGTAGGTCTTGACTACTATGTTGAAGTACCCTTAGAAAAGGCAATGGATGTGTTAGTCAACATCGAAAAAGACCTTAGGGATACCATAAATACTCTACAACGAGAATTGAATAATGCAACAATATACTATCAGCAACTACAGTCAATAGTTAATAAAGCACTAGAACAGGCAAGAACTCAAGTAGCTAGAAAGACTTAAACTCTTAAATACGGTGTTCTACATTGTTTGAGAAGGTAAGGTCGATATTCACAACCCTTAGTAGGAAGGTTGAAGAAACACTCTTAACTAAGGAGTTAAGTGAAGAGGATTTTAATAGAATATTTGATGACATAGAACTTGACCTATTAGAAAGTGATGTTGCTGTGGAAGCCGTTGAGGTTCTAAGGAATGTCTTAAGAAATGAGTTAGTAGGTATGAAGGTACCACGATTTGGTAGTGAGATTAGAGAAAGAGTCATAGGTAAAGTAAGGAATGCTATTTACTCAATACTCTCTAAAGGGGTGTACGGAAAGGATATTATCGAACTCGTAGAGAAAGGTCCTAAACCCTATGTAGTGGTCTTTTTAGGAGTTAATGGTGTGGGCAAGACAACTACTATAGCTAAGATAGCCTATAGGTTGAAGACTAGAGGTTTGAAATCTGTCGTTGTTGCTGCAGATACTTTTAGGGCAGGTGCTCAAGAGCAATTAGCTATTCACGCTAAGAGGCTTGGCTTACCCTTTATAAAAGGTAAGTATGGTGCTGACCCAGCTGCTGTAGCTAAGGATGGGGTTATCTATGCTACAAAACACTTACTTGATGCAGTGCTAATAGATACGGCTGGTAGGATGCATACTGATGTGGATTTGATGAATGAATTAAGGAAGGTTGTTAGGGTTGTTAAGCCTCACCTAAAGATATTGGTTTTAGATGCATTAACGGGTAATGACGCTATAGAGCAGGCTAAGTGGTTCGACAAGGCTGTTGGTGTTGATGCAGTTATATTGACGAAGCTTGATGCTGATGCTAAAGGTGGTTCCGCATTAAGCATAATATTGACATTAAGTAAGCCCATAATATATGTAGGTGTAGGTCAGAAGTATGAAGATCTAAGACCTTATGATCCTGCTGAAATACTTAATAAGCTCTTTGAGTAGTAACGAACAGCGAGGTGGGGTAATGAGGTTAAGAGATATATTTGAGATGTGGCGCAGAATACTCATAATAGCTGAGAAACCCGAGGCTGATGAGTATAAGCTAATACTTAAGATAACATTAGCGGGGATCCTGCTAGTAGGTGTTATAGGATTTCTCATACATCTAGCCTTAACCATAGTACAGGGTGGTGTGTAATATGAGTAGTGAGGAAGGTAGTACAAACAGTGGAGAGAGGAGAAGGGTACCTATATCTAAATATGTTGTATTAAGGACAACAGCAGGTCAGGAAGTTAATGTAGCGCTAATGCTGGAGGCCGCTTCTAAGTCTGTTAAGGCGAGGGGTATTTACTCAATAATAGTTCCTCCAGAGATTAAGGGCTATATAATTATTGAAACTGAAGGTCTTCATGTGGTACATAGGGTTGCTAGAGATATAAAACATGTTAAGGGTAAGGCTATGGGCTCTCTAAGACGTGATGAGGTTGAGAGGCTAATTAAGGTTAAACCACCTATAGAAGAGTTAAAGCCTGGTGATATTGTTGAGATCATTTCAGGTCCATTTAAAGGTTTAAAGGCTTCTGTAGTTTCTGTTGATATGCAAAAGAACTTAGTTACCCTAAACATATTAGAAGCATCATTTAAGATGGAGGCAACAATACCAGCTGATAATGTTAGACTATTTAAGAGGAGGTGACTGACATGCCTTGGAGAGTTGTTAGGGCTAGGGTTAAGGCTGGTAAAGCTTCACCTACACCACCTCTAGGACCAGCTATTAGTCAATATGGCTTAGACGTAGCTAAGGTTGTTAATGAGATAAACGAATTAACTAAGGATTACGGAGATCTTGAAGTTACGGTTGAGATACTCGTAAATCCGGATACTAAGGAATATAAAGTCAATGTTAAATCACCTACTACAACATCATTACTATTAAAGTTCGCTGGTGCTTCAGAACCATCAGGGGACCCTGCTCATAAGAAGGTGGGTGATGTCAGATTCGAGGATATTGTTAAGATAGCCATACTTAAAAAGAAGGACTTAACAGCTAAGACCTTAAAGGCAGCAGTTAAGACCATACTATCAAGTGCTGCAACCGTAGGAGTCACGGTTGATGGTAAAGAGCCTAAGGAGGTACTAAGGGAGATTGTTGAAGGTAGGTATGATTCAGTATTGCTTAAATATGAGGAAGAGTGGAGGAAGAGGTAGGTGGTGTAGGTGCCGTTAACTAAGGAGGCGATTATCGAAGCTGTGAAGAAGGCTATTGAATTAGGTAGGGGTAGAAGGTTTAAGCAGTCAGTTGAGTTAATAGTTGTCTTTAAGGGATTTGACCCTAAATCACCTGAGATTAAGTTTAGGGACGCTATCGTACTACCTAAGGGCTTAGGGAAGGATCCTAAGGTACTTGTCGTAGCTAATGGTGATATGCTAATAAAGGCTAAGGAAGCTGGTGTGGACACACTAAGTGATTCTGAGCTAAAGTCACTTAGTAAGAGAGATGTAAAGAAGTTAGCTAGGAAGTATGATTGGGTACTTGTTAAAGCTTACTTAATGGCTATTGCAGGTAGGATTCTAGGCCCAGCATTAGGTCCTAGAGGTAAATTCCCTATTCCCGTACCATTGAATGCAGATATAGGAGCTGTTGTTAAAAGGTTCCTCTTATCTACGAGGTTAAGGAATAAGGAGCAGTCATGGGTTGGATGTAGGGTAGGGACAGAGGATATGAGTCCTGAAGACATAGCTGAAAATATAATGACGGTACTTGAGCATATTAAGTCGAAAATAAAGAGACCGCTAGAAACCTCAACTAAGATATACGTAAAAACCACTATGGGACCCCCCGTGGAGGTGATGATGTAGTGAAGGGCAGTACAAGATCTAAGCTAATCAAATTATTGAAGGAGCTTGAGAGAAGGAAAAGAGAGGCTAAGGAGAAGGTAAGACCAGCGTTAATTAAGAAGCAAAAGATTGTTGAGGAGATAAAGAACCTATTTGGTAAGTATAGGGTTGTTGCATTAATAGACTTAGAGCGAGTACCCACTCCTGAATATAAGAGAATTAAGAGGAGGTTAGAAGAGTATGGATTCATTAGGGTCTATAAGAACTCATTATTCCTAAGGGCTATGAAGGAATTAGGTTTAAGAGGTATTGAAGAGCTATCACCGTACCTAACAGGAACTAACGCATTTATGTTTACAAATATGAATCCCTTCGAGATAGCATTAATGCTTGATAAGATTAAAGAGATGCGATACGCTAAACCAGGTGATACAGCTTCTGATGATATATACGTACCGCAAGGACCAACAGGGATACCGCCAGGTCCCATGCTCTCAATATTTGGTAAGTTAAGAATACCAACACAGGTTAGGGAGGGTATTATATGGATTGCTAAAGAGGTACGTGTAGCTAAGGCTGGTGATAAAATAAGTCCTGAACTAGCATCACTGTTAAGAAAGCTTGACTTAAAGGTTATTGAGGTTAAACTTAAGCTTAAAGCTGTATGGGATAATGGCCTAGTCATACCCTCAGAGAAACTCAAACTTGATTTAGAGTCCTACAAGAATGACCTGCTAAGTGCTTTAAACATAGCTAGAAACGTAGCCATTGAAGCAGCAATTCCACTTCCAGAGGTACTACCCAACGTATTAGTTAGGGCTATAAGATCAGCATTAGGATTAAGCAGTGAGGCAGGCTTCATAACCACGGACAACATCACATACATCTACACAACAGCTATAGCAAGAGCTACTGCATTAGCATCGCATTTAGCAGCTAAGGCACCAGACTTAGGATTAGAGGTAACTAAACCGCCAACACCTCCTAAGG
>CAZUAD010000029.1:5841-14223 GCA_964618155.1 uncultured Desulfurococcaceae archaeon | reverse complement strand
GTCTGTGAGTAAGAAAAGACAGATATATGATGAAATACGTGAACTTAGAGCGATACTAGAGCACATTGAAGCTTTATTGGAGGAACGTCTTCTCGGAGTAGATGAGCTTCTTCCAGATGAAGTAGAGGCAATCAAGGAATATGAAGCTGATAAAGAGAAAGGTAAGGTAGAGCTCGACAATCTTGACGATATTCTAGGGAAGAAAGATGACTAGATACGACGTAAACATTACGAGAAAAGCCCTAAAAGAACCTAATAAATTAGACCCACATTCAAGAGATAGGATTCTAGAAGCACTTACTATTCTTCGTGATTATGGATTTACAGGTAGGCTTGATATTAAAAAGCTACACGGCTATAAGGATCATTATAGGATTAGAGTGGAGAAATGCCGTATATTGTATTCTTTAAGTAGAGAAACCGCGTAAGATAATAATATATTAGTGCTCCAAGCCTTATATATGTATGATTCAAGAAACCTCAGTTAACATATATTCATAATCTTAGACCACATATGTGTTAACAATGTGAAAAACTAAACATGACTGGCTAATAGCTTTCAGAATTAAGTTGTATTAAGAGAATTGTTAATTTAGTTTCTTACTCGAGGGTAGGAACTGTAATCACCTTTGTAGCTTACTTAGAATGAAGTGAGAAGGACTAATTACTGCTTAATACAGTTAGTTAAAATACTACACTACTTAAACACATAGTCTTCTGGGCCTTACGTCATATATGATTTTGATATATGAAGGCATCTCTGCTTGCTCGTTCCTTATAAGCCCACTTGAAATCTCTGACCTCCTCAACTAGATATGCCTTGATAGAGCGTCTTGCATCGTCGTTATATTCTTCGTAGAACATTCTAACATGTGAAATATCGTTTTCATACTCTTTAAGAGGTATGTTTAACTCAATGTACTTCTCCTTTAACTTCTCACCATGCTTCGTAATTACTTCATTATAAACTTCATAAATCTCTTTACCAAAATTCTTAAATCCTTCTCTCAGCTTCTCTAAATCCTCATCGGTAAGTAGACCCGCCATTCCTGCTATCGTTAAGAATCTAAGTAGGTGTAGCATACAGATTAGTGCATGGCAGTAGTCGATTTTCCTTCTCTTAAGCTGCCCCCATGGACCTTTTTGGTACTTTAGGCTCATGCATAGATCAGCACCAACAGCTATACGAGGATGAGTTAGCCATAGCTTAAACATCTCAAACCCTTCCTCGAATCTCTTACTTAGTATGCAAGCAGCAACCTTATAGAAGATCTCCTTATAATAGCTAGACGCGTTCATAATTAGGTTACGGTACTTCTCCTTGTTACACTTAAAGGCTGAACACCACTCCTCCCTAAATCTCTCATTAAAATCTATGTGATTAATTACATCGTCGTACTTACCAAGGTTAAATGCCAACTCAGAGGCTAATATTACGTATGTTAGTAGTAAGCCGGCAGATTTATGCTTATTTTCGAGTAGGTACTTCCTGTCAGTATTATAAAGCTCTTTAAGGAGGTTAAGACCCTCTAAAACCTTCCTATAGACTGTCTCGTAATCATCCTTAAGCAAAGGCTCTCTAAGTTCCTTAGTAAGAATTTTCTTAGCTTCCTTAACTTCACTTCTAGCGAATATACCCACAGAAGACACCTCAATATAAATTTATTGATGAAATATTTATACGTATGCTACAGCCGTGATTACTGTGTTTTAAGTCTGCAATGTAAATTGTAGTGAAGTATATTAAAAGCAGACTCAAGACCGTGGATTGAATGATGTTTATAGTCCATTAACTAAGGCCTTTACGTTAGGTTTATTGTATAACTAAACTGCTTAATTTCGAGTATGTTAAGCATTGATGGAGCAGTTAATTATTTTGAGGTATGGTGTTTACTCTCTTGAGTAGGGGATGCCTAAGTACTTAGGTGCTTTAGCACCTCTTGATACAGCTATTAGTGCTATTATTACTGCTATGTAGGGTAACATTAGAAGGAAGTAAGTCATTTCGGGATATCCTGCCTTAACGAAGGTTTCTTGTAGTGTCGTAGATATTGACCATGTAAATCCGAATATTAGTGTGCCCGCCCATGCCCTTAACGGATCCCATTTACCAAAGTATACGAGGCCTATTGCGATGAATCCCATACCGAACGTTAAGTTCTCAAAGAAGACCCCTGTAATCTCTAAGCAGAGAGTAGCACCTGCAAGTCCTGCGAGTGCTGATCCGAATATTAGTGTTAAGTACCTAACCCTGAATACGTCAATACCCATGGTATCTGCAGCCTTAGGATTCTCACCAACAGATCTAACGGAGAGCCCCCATCTGCTATTGTAGAGCATGTACCATAGTAGGGGTATTAGTACGTACGTTAAGTAGACAGCAGGGTATTGAGTAAATAGTCCAAAGCCAAGTACAGGTATTTGTGATAAGCCTGGTATAGGTATTTGAACGCTCTTAGGAATGCTGACATACTCCTTACCGTAGATGGTCCTGTAAAGGAAGTCTGAGAGTCCTAAACCAAAGAAGTATATGCCCATACCGGCAATGACTTGGTTTACTCTTAGGGTTATGGTCATGAAGGCTAGTAGTAGTCCTAGGATAGCACCTATAGCTATACCCGCTAAGTAGCCGTACAATGGGTTACCTGAGATGTAGGTTAAGTGGAAACCTATGAAGGCGCCCATAAGCATTATACCTTCAATACCAAGGTTTATTATCCCTGCCCTCTCATTATATACCTCACCAACACTAGCTAAAGCTAGTGGTGTAGCCATCGCGACGCCAAGGTTTATTACGGATGCAATTATCTCGAGGCTCATGTTACTCAATCCTCACGATCTTAATCCTATAGAGTACGAGAACCTCGGCTAAGAGTACGAAGAGATAGATGAGACCCTCTAATGCCTTGGAGAAGGTGTATGTTAGTCCTGTAGCTGATTGTAAGTATACAACACCATTGTATATTAAGCCGAACATGAATGCTGATGGGATTATGGCTAGTGGGTGGTTCTTACCTACTAATGCGACTATTATTGATGTGTAGCCTAAGCCTATAGCTATACCCTCGTAGAGGAAGTGGAATATACCTAGAATTTCACATGCACCAGCTAGTCCAGCTAATCCACCGCTAATCCCCATGCTAATCAACATAAACCTCCTAACATTGTAGCCTGCGTACTTAGCTACATCAGGGTTAGCACCAGTGATCCTAAATTTGAATCCGAAATTAGTCTTGAAGAGTATGAAGTAAGCTATCAACGCTATTAGTATCGCTAATAGGAATCCAGCATGGAGTCTAGTACCAGGTATTAAGTATGGTAGGCTAGCTGAGAGTGGTGGTGACATAGGCCACATTTGGGCCTTAGGGCTCTTTAAAGGACCTCTAAGGAGCCATTGAAGAATTCTGAACGCAAGCCAGTTCATGATGACGGTAGTAACTATTTCATTGATGCCTAGATAGGCCTTAAGGGTTGCTGCGAAGAGAGCCCAAAGTGATCCCACTATTAATGCTAGTATGAGTGCTGATACAACCGCTAAAGGTCCTGAGAAGTCTTGTAGGGCTAGCGCTATCCACGTAGCAACTATAGCACCCATTATGTATTGACCTTCAGCACCTATGTTAAGTACTCCAACCCTATTTGAGAACGCTATACCCGTAGCCATGAGTAGGAATGGTGACATCCTTAGTAATGTGTCTATGACTGCTAAAGGACTGCCTAGGGACCCCCTAATGAATGCTGAATAACCTGCAAGAGGGTCTACACCAGCCCACATCATCATTATAGCTCCAACACCGAATGCAGCTAGGAATGCAGCTATGGGTATTAGCACGAACATATACGGACTTACTTCCCTCTCAATAAGCCTTATTAGTATAGCCATGCCCTCTCAACCTCCTCCTTAGGCATTCTCTTAACTCCTGTCATCATGAGACCTATCTCCTCAATACTCAAAGTCCCAGGCTTGAATACGCCGACGATCTCTCCTTCATACATAACCATAACCTTATCACTAAGAGATAGTACCTCTGAGAGATCACTAGATATGAGTAGGATTGCGTGACCTTCCTTCTTCATGTTAGCTATCAACTGCCTAACATACTCTGTAGCAGCAACATCAAGACCAGCAGTAGGCTCTTCAGCTATAATGAATCTTGGTTTCCTCTCTAACTCCCTAGCAACAACAACCCTCTGTATGTTACCACCTGATAACTTACCTGCCTTAGTCCATGGTGAAGGGGTCACTATGCCATACTTGCGTATGACCTCACGAGCGTAATTCTCTACCTCCCTGTAGTTTAGCTTCTTAAGCCCCATTGTCTTCGTAAGGAAGGGTAGAGGTGTTGAGAATGGCTCCTTATCGACTAACTCTAGTATCAGGTTCTCAGCAACGCTAAAATCTGCCGTAATACCTAATCTTAGCCTTTCCTCAGGTATTAATGATATGCCCATCTTAATTCTATCCTCTATAGGTAGGTTAGTAACGTCCCTACCTAAGTAGTATATCCTACCATCTAAGACCTTCCTAAGACCATATAGCACCTCAGCAAGCTCTTTCTGACCATTACCAGCAACGCCGGCAACACCTACAATCTCGCCTCTACGTACTCTAAATGATACACCTTTAAGTGCTAAGACACCTTTATCACTGAGTGCCTTAAGATTTCTAACCTCAAGAACTACATCACCAAGTTCAACTTCGGGTTTCTGTATCTCGAGGAATACCTCCCTACCAACCATAAGTTTAGCTAGTAGTCTTGGGTTAGCCTCCTCCCTCATTAACCTACCCACAACCCTACCTCTTCTTAAAACAACAATCCTATCAGCTATCTCCATGACCTCATGAAGCTTATGGGAAATAAATACAACAGCAATACCTCTCTTAACAAGTCTTCTAATAGCTTTGAACAACTCCTTAACTTCCTGAGGTGCTAAGACAGACGTAGGTTCATCAAGTATTAGCACCTTTACATTCCTGAATAAGGCCTTAAGAATTTCAACACGTTGTTTTTCACCGGCAGAAAGCTGCCATATCTTCTGCCACGGGTTTATCTTAAACCCTATATCATTAGCTACCCTAGTTACAGCCTTAGCAGCCTCCTTAAGATTTAGGATTAGGCCAAATTCCTTAAGACCTAAGATAACGTTCTCAACAACCGTTAACTCATCAACTAAGGTAAAGTGCTGATGCACCATTCCAATACCATGCATTATAGCATCTTTTGGAGTTCTAAATCTAACCCTCTTACCCTCAACATAGATCTCACCTTCATCAGGCTGGTAAAGCCCGTATAGGATGTTCATGAGTGTTGTCTTACCAGCTCCATTCTCACCAAGAAGAGCTAGAACTTCACCAGGATATATGTCTAAGTCTATATGATCATTAGCTACAACACCTGGAAACCTCTTCACTATACCCCTCATGGACACTATTGGTTTCCTTTCACTCACTCACTACACCTCAACATAGTTTAGGCTAAGACTGGTATTAACCAAGTATAATAAAAAGGATATAAGTTTGAGGTTATGTTCAATTATGTTTACCATTTTAAGGCTTAAAACCTGTATCTATTTGACCTGCCTTAATCTTCTCCATTAGGTCTTGAGCTTCCTTCCATAAGTCATCAGGCACTAGACCCTTATTACGTACTAGCTCTAAGCCACCATTCTCGAGTGATAGCCAGTAGATCTTACCTCCCTCCTTCTTTAACTTACCTGTTATGTAGTCGTTGTAGAATGCTTCATAGACCGCCTCCCAATGCCATACTTCGTAGAGTATTATTCCTTCAGGATAGACCTCTGGATGATAGGTACCGCTCATCATGGCTAATACCTTCTTCTCCTTAGCAGCTGATAAGGCACCTAGCTGGCAGCCATCACCCATAGGCTTAATTACGTCAACACCATACTGCTCAATCAGTGCTGTAGTAGCTAGCTTTGACTTGGCTACGTCGTGGAAGTCACCTATGTAGACTACGTGTAGGTGCTTGTCTGGATCCATACCTAGGTACTTAATACCCGACCTTAACCCTGTTTCGCACCTTGTTAGCTCAGCAACAGCCATACCTGCAACGAAGCCCATATGCTTACTCTTAGATAGCTTCATACCTAGGTATGCAGCAATAAAGCATGACTGATCAGTCCTAACATCAGCAACGGATACGCGAGGACCAACATACTCAGGAGAACCAGCAACAGCTAAGAAGTAAACATCAGGATACTCCTTAGCAAGCTTAGCCATAGGAGCACCGAACTGGAAGCCCTGTCCTACTATTAGTTTGTATCCTTGCTGTATGTATGATCTTATTGTTGATTCTATTTGTGCTGGGTCGTATACTCCCTGTACCCATGCTATCTCTACTTCTGGGTGTTTGCCCTGGAATGCTAGCATACCCCTATATCCTGCTTCGTTCCATGCAGTATCTGTTACGCTACCTGGGAATATGAATGCCATCTTAATCTTAGTTGGGGTCTTAGCTAATTGCGCAGTAACCTGTGAGACATACCAAAGAGCACCAGCAACAACGGCAACAACAATTATTGCAGCAACAATAATAACTATCAAGGTGGTCCTCGAAATAGGCATTATAACACCCACGTGAATAGGTTCATGAGAATGAATATAAACACCTTTTTAAGTGGTTATGTTAAGTGACTTCAGAGGGAATCAATAAGAGTTAATTCAAGCTTATGGATATTTTCATGAGTGAAGATTAGAATACCCTAAAATATACATTAATTCCTTAAGGCATTAACTTAGGCTAGCCTAAGGGTAGAGTCTCAAGTCCATTAATATTAATTAAATTATTATTAAGTATCAAGCACTAGTACTTAATGCTTACCTTAACCTCAAACTCCTCGATATACTGTATTAATTCATTAACTAGTATGCTTAATGGCTTATTAGTATCAACGACTACAACTCTATGAGCCAACCTTCTTAGAATTGGTATACTCATTAACGTTCTATCCTGTATGTAGTTTATGTAGTCCTCCCTAATTTCCTCTTTACTAACCTCTCTACCCCTCATCAATATCCTCTTTATAACCACATTGACGGGCGCGTGTAATACGAATATATAGTCTATAACTGGTAACTTACTAACTATCTCGTACATATATGTTGATTCCTTCCTACCAACCCAATACTCCGTGTATATGGGGACCATAAGTGGATGTGATGAGAATATAACTGACTTAAACCTCATAAGACCCCTAAGGAACTCTGATGTAAACGTTGATAGGAAGAGTATCTGCCTGTGTATTGGATTTAATCTTGAAGCTTCATGTATGCATTCAAGCTCTATTGACGGTATCTTTAACCTCTTAGAGAGTGCGTGAGCTAATGTTGATTTACCAACGCCATGAACTCCAACGAACGCTATCCTCAATACTTCAAAACCCGTACTACAGGTATATACCTAATACTTGAAAAATTAACCTTACGTAGGATCTGACCACCCCTAAATGTGGGGATATTACATTTGTCCTAATCAGTAAATACTTAAGCGGTCTTCGTAATACCTTACCTAAGTTATCACGTACTTAAAAGGTAGTACTGATGAGTTAATAATCCTAAAACGCACTAATTACGAGGAATGGGCAGGAGGGATATCCCTAGTAATACTAACAGGATCATAAGCCTTTACAATGAGATTGTGAAGTACTCAGAGAGCGTTAGAACTGAAGGGTTTACTGTAAAGATTGATGAAAGGCTTGAGAAATTAATTGATGAAATTAAGAACGAAGTAATATTTAGCACACTCTCCAAGGAAGATATAGATCTAGCTAATGAGTGGGTCAGAGAGCTGAGGAAGGCTCTTAATGAATTGGCTAAGGTGTTAGGAATTAGTGGAGTAACGCTAAGTAAGGAGGTTAAGTCATTTATTGAAAACCCATTTCAGCATCTAAGGAAGAAGTTATTCATATATACTCATGACCTCGTACGTAAGTCTATGGACTTAGATACCTACTTAAGAACTTCAATGGCGGCTATAAGAACTTCCTTTAGGACTAACCTAAGAACTATATACCAGTTATGGGTCTTAAGTTCAATACTCCTTGAACTTAGTAGGTATGGTAGCTTAAGGCTGATATACCCCGAGTACGGGTACTTAAGTTTTGATAGGAGTGGTAAGCAGAAGACTGGAACAATACCGCCAAACGCAGTTGTTGAGGTTAGTAGTGGGAGGTTCTTAAGCATATACATTGAGGCTCCGAGACCTATTGGATGGGAGGATAGTAGTGATTTGAAGAGATCATGGAAGCTTTACACCGCCCTAAGACCCGACGTAATGGTGTATGGGGGTAAGGTACTTAACATATTAAACTATAATTCAAACCCGCCAATACTTAGACCTGACGTCATTATAGAGTGTAAGG
>CAZUAD010000029.1:0-5831 GCA_964618155.1 uncultured Desulfurococcaceae archaeon | reverse complement strand
GCTTGAAGATTGGTATGTAAGAATTAGGGATGTAAGGGGGCCATTCGCTAAGCCACTAACAGCTGAGGAGTGGCGTAATAAGTGGATTAGAGGGTTATGGTCGGGACTCTCAGAAGTCTTAGGTATTGAAGTAGGTAGCGTTAATGAGATCATTAAGGAGAGGAAAGGAGTAAGGCTAAGGGAGTATCAGGTTGTAGCCCTCTACAATAGGGTCTATAAGCCTAAGACCATGTACTTAATATCCAAATACCCAGTACCAACCAATATTAGAAAGTACTTAGAGGATGAAGGCATTAAGGTTGTCGATAATGTAGGCTTTAATAGGGATAGGCTAGCTGATGTAGCTAAGGAATTAATTACGATATCTAGAGGTAGTAGTGAGTACTTAATTAAGGTTGATGAGGATATGAAGGAGTTAATAGTTAAGCTAGCTTCGAGACTTGGTATCACGATTGAGGGAAGGGACTTAAGTAACATATTAAGGGAGGTTCTTAGTAAGCTCATAAACACATTAAGCTAGTTAGCTATTGAGTACTTAGATGATGAGAACGCTCCGTTATGATTGATGATTTAAGCCGGCCTGTTCTGAGGGTACGGGTAAGGTTTAAGGCCTAATGATTCCCTTAACCTATTAAGCCTTTTCTTACCTTCAAGTAGAGCCTCATTAACTGCTTTAACTATGTTAGTTAGTTCATCCTCACTTACTATAACCCTATTACCTACCTTAAGCAGTATTGTAAGCCTTATACCAGTTCTTAACTCGACGATAATCCCCCTCCTACTTAATGAGAGAATACCGCTATGCTTCATACCAGCCTCCCTAGCAAGTCTCAGTATCTTCACGGCCTCCTTAAGCGAGTCAGTACACACGTGTATTATAGGTCCTGTAACAACAAGCCAAAGCCTATGTAAGGCATCCTGCTTCAACATCTCCTTAAGCTCGTCCACCGTTAGCGGTTCATGCTTCTTAAATATTATTGTTGAATTCTTCCTATCCCATGCTTGAGGTCCGTCAATTAACGTTATACGACCACTACATGAGCTTATGGTGAACGTATGCTCATTCTCAAAGAACTTTAGTAGTATGTCCTTTATGTCCTCATCTAGGTATCCTACATCTACATCCCTATAGAGTCTACTAAGCATTTCACCCTTCCACTTCCTCCAGTAATCCCTATCTACGACCACTACTCCCAAATCATGTTCTTGTTTGAGGCTTTAATACTCTGAGAAATCTTGATAGTGGTGTAGGGTATGGGCATCTTAGACATGATAAAGCCTCAAAGTGCTGGTCAGCAGAAGATGCTTGACGCTTTGAAGAATGAAAACTACTCAATAGTAGGTATATTCGGACCAACAGGAACCGGTAAGTCGTTATTCTCCTTAGCGTATGGGATTGATGCTGTTAAGAGCAATAAGTATAGGAGGTTAATCGTGGTTAAGCCAATGATAGACGTAACAACTGGTGAGGAGCTTACAATGGCTAAAGCAGGCCCTCAATTCCTTGAACTTGCTAAGCAGTATGTAATAGATGTCATAGGAAACTTCATAAGCTGGGATGAGGTTAGTAAGCTCATAAGTGAGGGTAAGGTAATGTTTGTTGATAGCCACTACCTTAAGGGTAGGACATTCGATGAAGCTATAGTCTTCATAGATGATGCACAAACGCTTAAGCTTGAATCACTTATTGAAACCATTGTTAGGGTTGGCAGGAATAGTAGATTAATAGTTGCTGCAGATCCCATATTCCAAGCACTAAGAGGTAAAGGCTCTACAGATCCATCAGCAATACTTAGGGATATACTAGCTACCGAGCAGAAGGCCATAGTTGTTGACTTAGGTGTTAAGGACATAGTTAGAGCTGGTGCTAAGATAGGCTTAAGACTCGTTATGGAGTACATGCTAAGATCTAGAAGGTTAAGGGATAGTGAGCTAAAGGCGTTAGAGGTTATTAGAATGAAGTCACCCGATGCTGACGTAATAACGTTACTCGACCTAGAAGACTTCGTAAAGAAGTACCAAATATCGTCAGAGCACGTACCTAGGTTCTTAGTCATCGTTAAGCAGGGACACTTAGGTAGGCTAGTAGGTAAGAAGGGTGAAAGGGTTAATGCTATTGAGAAGGATCTAGGAGCTAGGGTAAGAGGTGTTGAATTAAGCATAGATCTAACAAACATAATCAGAGCTGTACATCCAGTATCATGGGTTTGGAAGAGGGTTGAGGACGTAGACTTTATGGGATCATATATAGCAGTAACAGTTGATGAAGGTGCCTTCGGACCCTTCATGGGGCAGAAGGGTGCTTACGTAAGATTCCTAGATGAGGTTATGAAAGAGCTATTCGGTATTGGAGTCAGGGTAGTTCCTACGGAGACTAGGAAGGAGAGGAGAAGACGTAGGTAGTTTTTACTTAGAGCAGTAGATATCTAAAACTACCTGATAATATCTTGGTCCAACACTCCTCACTATACGTGAGAACTCAACCTTACATGAGACCCCTAACCTTTGTGAGTACTTAACGTACATATCTTCAGCAATACTAAGTGCTTCGTCCTCCTCCTCAGTGCTCACGAATTCATATACGTGGATATATCCTTGAATCTTTAAGGCCTTTAATGCTTTAGGGAAGTACTTATAGGCTAGCTCAGGTAGGGGCATCAATATTCTATCAGCCATTCCCTCATATCTTAGCACAACCTCACCAGCATCACCAAGTACAGGTTCTACGACGTCCTCAACTTGATTCAACTTAACATTCTCTATCATTAACCTATAAGCATCAGGATTTATGTCAATAGATATTACCTTAGAGGGTTTTGCATGCTTAGCTATTATTATTGAGAATAACCCCACACCAGCAAACATATTGATTATGAATTCACCGTCCCTAACTAACTTAGCTATCCTTATGTGCTCGTAGTTTAGAGCTGGTGATATGTATACCTTAGTTATGTCAACCTTGAATAAGCATCCATGCTCTCTATAAAGTGTTGTAGATCTCTTCTCACCTGCTAGGTGTACATACTCCCTAACTCTATGAACACCTCTTACAGGCGTTATAGCTAACCATACAGATCTTACGTAGGGTAATTCCTTAAGTAATGCCTCGGCTAATGGCCTATACACCTCAACGTCTAGGTCAGGAGACTTCCTAATCACAGCTATATCACCTATTACCTCAAGCCTGCCCCATATCTTCCTAGCTACATCATCGCCTAGAACCCTTGATGCTATCTTCCTTAGCAACTTACCCCTGCCCAAGGGTACTACACCTACGTCTAAGCTTGCTATGTAGGTAATAACGTGAACATTTATTTTTTAAATAGCTAAAGATAAGTTGGTGATTAAATGCCTACACTCCGTTCTGGACTAGTCATTGCGGGTGCGTACGCTGATAAGCTTAGGAGGACTGCCTTCGCCCAGTTAAAGAGTGCTATAAAGGAGGGTACCATAAAGGCTAATGAAGTTGCTTACTATGTAGCTCAACTAAACAAGGTACTATATAGGATCTTTGTTGAGGAGTTAAAGATAGATAAGGGTGATGTAGTTAGAGTGTCCATAGACTACGACCTAGAACCTGGAAAGATAATATGGAAGTTCGATACATTAAAGATTGAGGCATTTAGGAGAATACCAGATACTCAGGTTGAAGAGATAGTTAGAAGGGTTGCTACCGAAGCTGAAGCAATAATGGCTGCTGCTGTTGAGTACACGATAGAGAAGTTAGGAGAGACTGCTGATGGGGACATAGTCTACGTACTAAGACTAGGTGATAGGGAGGTTGGGGCCTTTGAGGTGGTGATGATTGATGAGGAGATGGCATACATTAAGAAGGGTGCTGCTATAGAGCCTTCGCCAATGGTTATTGAGAAGATAAAGATAATGACTGAGGGAAGACCTGTTGAAGAGGCCATTAGGGGTAATATAGCTGAATTTACAAGAAGTGCTAGATACGTCTCTGAGGATGAAGCTAAGAAACTAATAGACTACATTAAAGGTAGAATACTAGGTCCAAAGCCTGAGGAAGCTGAGGAGGTAGAGGAGGGCTAGGGTAGGGCTAGGAACTTCCTAAGTATTGGTTCCAACCTACTAACAGCCTTTTTAACAATATCGTAACCGACCGTTAATGTCTCCTTATTATCGACTAAGACGTCATCACCTACTAAGACAGTCTCAACACTTAAGTCTCCTTCAACAATAGCCCTAACAACAGACTCTAAATCAGCTAATGCAGGCCAGCCTGGAGGTTCTGATGTATCATACATTACTATATTAGCCCTCATACCCTGCTCTAGAGGACCTAGTAGGTCATGACTAATCAACTTATTATTAAGTACGGTTGCTGAGTAGAGGGCATCTAAGGGGTGCTTACCGGTTCTTAAGATAACCTCACGAACTACTTGAACCATACTGTAGGAGGGTTTAACGCCAATACCTAAACCCTCCTCAGGTCTCCATAACCTTAACTCAGTACCATATCTAACGACCTTGAAGCCCTCTACCACATTATGCCCTGGGTTTACTAATACAACATTACCTCGTATGTCCTTAGGTATAATATCTAAGCCTTTCCTACATCCTAGGAGGAAGACTTTAATTCCCATATCACTTATTTCCTTAACCCACTTAGCACTTGGTGTGCCACAGTAGAGTGCAGCTACCTTGATATTCTCAACCCTACCATGCCACCTACTCATTAGTATTCTAAGCTCCTGATCAGGATCAAAGTCCTTTAGACCACAGTTAAAGGGTACTGCAAGTGTTACGTAGATTCCCACGTCATTAGCTGCTCTAGCTACATTATCTAGGAATATGTCGGTAATTAATGCTGAGCTAATACCCCTACTAACCATCTCCATAAGCGATAGGACTGCTAGGTAGTAAACGTCGGTCCTGGATAGTACTGACATGTAGTCACTATACCTGATCCACTCAACATCACCAGCTCTGTACCTTAACGGGTAAAGCGTAACTGTAGTGAATGCTGATGAAAAGCCAGGCGCTACTACCCTACCATCACCGTTAATGAGGAGTTCAGGATACTGATACTCTACTGGTGGTTCACCCTCACCTACGGCCTCTATAAAACCATTACTAACGTAGACATACCCCTTACCTATGACGAGCTTACCCTTGCTAGAGAGTGTAAGTATTGTTGCATTAGCTATCAACACCTTAACCACGAACCTTCACCACCTAACCTCAATACCTACTGCCTATCCGTAGGTAATGTGCTTACCTATTACTTACCTCTCGGACCCTCTGCGCAGAACCTCCGAGACTCTATTAAATGTAAGCATGAGATCCCTATCAATGAGTTCAGGTCTCTCCTTAATTACCATACTTAGAGCCTTCAGAATTCTCTCAACCCTCCTCCTAGACCTTATATTCCTTATACCTCTTACATAATACCTACTTAACTCAGTCTTAACCCATGAAGTTGAAACCTCGAGCTCACTTCTTAGGGTTTCTATGGCTAAGTCATTGTAGGGTTCAACAGGTATTACTAGGTAGTCTCTAACCATAGATGATATAGTACTACCTAGGTGTGGTGTTGGGCATAGGTAGGTACTCTGGTCTACATGAGCACATAGCATTGAGTAGGCCATCTCCTTAATAACCCTGTAAGCACTTGAGGCTCCTGAACCTATATCAAAGCTTACTAGGAACCACCTAGCATTACCCCAATCAACAACCCTATAGACTTGAAGCTTCTTAGCACTCCTCCTTAGGAATGCATCCTTAACGCAGTAGATATCGCTAAGAGAGTTAACGCCCTTATATGAACCTATTATTAGCCTAGGATCAATATCTTGGGTTTCACCTAATAC
>CAZUAD010000028.1:10342-14669 GCA_964618155.1 uncultured Desulfurococcaceae archaeon | reverse complement strand
ACTTAGAGAATGTTTAAGGAGAAGGTCGGTGGCGCCGCGGCCGGGATTTGAACCCGGGTCACGGGCTCTCTATGCACCCTCCCCTACTATAGTCCCGTAGAGGAGGGGGTGTTCGACAGGCCCGCATACTAGGCCGGGCTATACTACCGCGGCTCCAGTTACTTGATATCTTATTTAGGGTTTTTTAGTTTTGTTGTTTTTAACCCCCTTTCCGTATGGTTTTTAGGTTTGGGGTTATGGGTGGTGCATTCGTTTATAGAGATTTGGGTAAGTCATTTTCTGAGTGGTTTGATTGGGTCTTAGAAGCTGCTGAGGTCTATGACTATGGTAGATACCCTGTTAAGGGTATGGGCATATGGCTTCCCTACGGATTTAAGCTAAGGAGGTACGTAATAGATATTATTAGGAGGCTTCTTGACGAGTCAGGTCATGAAGAAATACTGTTACCCATACTAATACCTCAACCAATACTTGCTAAGGAAAGTGAGCACATAAGAGGTTTTGAAGGTCAGGTCTACTGGGTTACCCATGGAGGGTTTGAGCCCCTTGATGTTAAGTTAGCTCTAAGACCCACTAGTGAAACCTCACTTACGTATATGGAATCATTCTGGATTAAGAGCTATAAGCAATTACCTAAGAAGTACTACCAGATTGTAAGCATATTTAGGTATGAGACTAAAGCAACAAGACCCATGTTGAGAGTTAGGGAGGTAACAACGTTTAAGGAAGCTCATACGGTGCATGAGGACTTCGAGGATGCTGAAAGACAAGTTCTTGAGGCAATAGACATATACAGGAGATTCTTTGATGAACTTGGGATACCCTACATAATATCTAAGAGACCTGAATGGGATAAATTCGCTGGAGCTATATATACCATAGCCTTCGACACACTATTACCTGATGGTAAGGCCTTACAGATAGGGACAGTCCATAACCTAGGTCAAAACTTCACTAAGGTATTTGAGGTAAGAATTCAGAAGAGAGATGAGACCATAGATTACGCTTGGCAGACAAGCTACGGAATATCTGAGAGGGTAATAGCATCACTTATATCAATACATGGCGATAGTAAAGGACTTATACTACCATTTAAGGTAGCACCTTACCAAGTAGTCATAGTCCCTATATACAGGGAGGAAGAGAGGGAGGAGGTTATTAAGTACGCGTTAAGTATAGCGGAAGAACTTAAGGGTAAAGGATTAAGAGTACATGTTGACCTAAGGGAGGACGTAAGACCTGGAGAGAAATTCTATTATTGGGATTTGAAGGGAGTACCCATAAGGATTGACGTAGGACCTAGAGAAGTAAAGGAGAGAACCGTAACAATTGCTAGGAGAGACGAAGGTGTCAAGGTTAAGGTTAAGATTGAAAACCTCTATGAAGAGGTTATTAGGTTAGGTAAGGAGATTGATGAGAATTTAAGAAAGAAAGCATGGAAGGCATTCACCTCAAAGATTAAGAGATTTACATCACTAGAAGAAGCTAAGAGGTTTATTGAGGAGGAGAGAGGTATTGCTGAAATACCTTGGTGCGGAAGGAGTGAATGCGCTCTAAGGGTTGCTGAAGAATTAGGTGCTGAAGCCCTTGGAACCCCCATCGATGTTATTGAGAAAGTTAAGCTAAGCAATGAACCGAAGTGCCCCGTATGTGGGGTAAGAGCTGTAACCTATATGAGGTATGCCAAAAAATACTAACTCTTAAAACAACAATGTTAGGGCTTATACCAAAATACCCTACTGTTTAAGAAATCGCTGTCACCTATACTAACAATCCTAGCTACATATCCAGGTTGCCACGTACCAGCATAGATGGTTAAGGTAGCGTAAGGTGAAGGCCTCTTATCAACACCTAACGATATGGAGACACCCCACGGATATGAAAGCGATATGTAAACTCTAAAGTCATAACTTGCACCACCAGATATAACGATGTCACGATATGTGTTCTGGTCGATATCGTAGTATTTAGGACCACTTACAGGTCTGCCATCCCAGTATGTACTTGCCTCTCTAGTAGCTCTAGGATCTGTTGATGTATCTAGAGCATAAACCTTCTCTATAGCTATACCTCCAATTGCTACTATAGAGTGCCTATACTTTAACTTAAACTTAAGGGTTCGTAGGTAGGGGCCTTCCCTCCACCCGGAGTATACGCCTGAGTCAACATTTATTTCTATGTATCCTCCATCATACCACGGGTTTAAGCTTCCTGGAGGCCATCTCCACTTTGTCTGTACTCTTACCTTAGAGCCTATAGGGTAGCTCCACTTAGCCTTTATCCCGTAATATGTTGAGTACTTAAGTACTGTTGTGAATTGATACCATTCATTAAGCACGTACTCCCCAGATGACGACGTTAGAACCTTACTCCTTTCTAACTTGTTGAGTTGCTTCTGTGTTATTAGCTTGTAGGTTCTTAGGTGAATTATCTTGGGCTCTGGCTTACCTTCATATGTGGGATCTATTGGGAAGGTCTTTAAGCCTATGTAAGATTTCTTAAGCGCTATCACCATTAGATTAACTGATTTATAGACTTTCAGGTACCTACTACCCACCCTAATTATGTGGGCAAGTACTAACAGTAGCGCCTTTCTAAATACAGCAATACCTGACGAACTTGAGTATGTGAATCCTATTTCTTTCCAGCCATCTAAGGTCATGATGTAGAGATGGACTTCGGCATTACTTAAAGGTAGGAAGGTAGGCCCTTCTCATCCTTGACTACTACATATATGTCCTTTACGAAGTATTGCTGCTATAGCAGCTCACTTATTACTATTGAGGAAGTAGGGGTTAACGCTATTAATGTCAGCAGTACTAAGAGCATTACACGTATTATGGTATCACCCAAGCGATTTCCTCCTCCCATGTTATATAGTCCATGTGAAAAAAGTGACATCTAAGTTCAGAAACTCTTTTAAGTAGCTCCTGTAGAGACTCTTTCTGTGAGGCTATACTTATTAACTTGGTCTCTAGACTAGTTTAAGGAGAGGTGTTAGTTTGCCTAAGAAGAGGGAGAATAGGGGTAGGCGTAAGGGGGCTAAGGGATCTGTTAGGTTAGTTCATTGTGATCAGTGTGGTCGTTTAGTTCCTGAGGATAAGGCCATATGTGTAACTAAGTGGTACTCACCTGTTGATCCTCAGCTAGCAGCAGAGCTTGAGAAGAAGGGTGCTATAATCGCTAGGTACCCAGTAACTAAGTGTTATTGTGTTAGCTGTGCTATATTCCTTGGGATAATAAAGGTTAGACCAGAGAGTGAGAGGAAGAAGCGTGGTGTTATAGGTTAATTAAAGTATTTAATACCCCAAGCTAAACCAACACTCTAGGAGTGGATTAGCATGAAGATACCGAAGAGGATAAGGACGTACTGCCCTAGGTGTAACACGCACACAGAGCATACAGTAACCATATATAAGCATGGTAAGCGTAGAGCCCTAGCTCAAGGTGAGAGAAGGTATAGGAGGAAGCAGGAAGGATATGGTAGCAAGAGGAAGCCTGAGCAAAAGAGATTTGCTAAGGTAACTAAGAAGGTTGTACTAAAGCTTAAGTGTACTAAGTGTGGCTACATACAGCATAGGGAAGGTATTAGATTAAAGAAAGTTGAATTAGTTGAGGTGACAAGATAATGAAGAAGAGGAAGATCTTAATACCCATGCCTAAATCCAGGTTCGTTAAGGTTAGGTGCCCCTCATGTGGTAATGAGCAAATAGTGTTTGACCATGCTACATTCCCTGCAAGATGCCTTGTTTGTGGGACAATCTTAGTAGTTCCTACGGGCGGTAAGGCTAAGATACTAGGGGATATAGTTAAGATTTTAGGATAGCCTTCATCAGCAATATTAAACCTTTAATTCAATTTCTACGTAGTAGCCTAGGGTGTAAATCCATGGTTAGAAAGAGGAAGCCGTTGCCTACCGTAGGTGAGTTAGTTGTAGGGACCGTAACTAAGGTGTTTGATTACGGAGCCTACCTAAATCTAGATGAGTATGGGGGTAAGGAAGCGTATTTACCGTGGTCTGAGGTAAGTTCTAAGTGGGTTAGGGATATTAGAGACGTCGTTAGGGAGGGTCAAAAGGTCGTAGTTAAGGTTATTAGGGTTGATAAGAAGAAGGGTCATGTTGATGTATCATTAAAGAGGGTTCATCCCACAGAGCAGAGGAAGAAGTTGTTTGAATGGAAGAGAGCACAGAGGGCTGAGAAGATACTTGAGATGGCTGCTAGGTCAATAAATAAGACACTTGATGAAGCTTATGAAGAAGTTGGTTGGAAGCTCGAGGACTTCTATGGTGAAATATTTGCAGCATTTGAAGAGGCTGCGTATAAGG
>CAZUAD010000028.1:0-10332 GCA_964618155.1 uncultured Desulfurococcaceae archaeon | reverse complement strand
TACTTAAGGAGGCAGGAATATCTGATGAATGGATTGAGGCCTTAATGGAGCAAATAAGGAAGCACATTGTGATTAAGAAGATAAAGATTCAAGGAATAATAACATTATTCACATTAGCTTCAGATGGGGTTATGAGGATTAAGAAGGCTTTAGGAGAACCTCTAAGTAAGGTTCCTCAGAGTAAGGATTTAGCCATAAGAGTCTATAGTGTTGGCTCACCTAGGTATAGGGTTGAGGTAATAGCAACAGACTATAAATCAGCTGAGAAGGTATTGAGGGAGTACCTTAGGATGGTTGAGGATTTAGCTAAGCAATTAGATCTTAACTTTAGCTTTGAGAGGGAGAGATTGAGAAGATGAAATTCCTAATAAGGAAGTGCCCTAAATGCGGTACCTATACCTTAAGGGAGGAATGCCCTAAATGCGGTACTAGAACTAAGGTAGCTCATCCCCCAAGATTTTCACCTGAGGATAAGTACGTAAGGTATAGGGTGTTAATTAAACAACTTAGTAAGCACTTAAAGACATAATTTACCAAGGCTTATCTTTTAACTTAAGGATGTAAGCCACCAAGTTAGACATAGGATGGAGTATCATAACCATTACAATGGCTAAGGAAAGATATTTTAAACTGAATCCCATATTAAAGCAGAGATAATCGATATTAGTAAGTCTTACCAAGCCGTACGCTACAATGATGAAGCTTAGCTGATCTAGAGGGACTAGAGGTTCACCGCTAGGTATGTTAAGTCTTCTCTTAATGAATGAATTTACTATATCACCTATCATAGCACCTAAACCTGAAATTAGACCGTACATTATGGTTAAGTAGCTATAGCCTAAAAAATAATAGCAGAATCCTACAAGAACTCCCCCTAGTACTCCTACAAGGAATCCCTCAACGGTCTTATTTGGGCCTAATAATCTTTTCCCGTCAGGTAGGACTATGTTTAAGTCTATTGGTGTACGTACCTTGATTAAACCACTACCCAAAAATATTACGGGAAAAGCATTAGCTATTAATGCTGGTAGGATGAACTTCAAGGTATCCAACATGTAAGTAATTAGGTAATCACTCAATTATTTCTACACCTCCACTACCTATTACGAACTTCATCTTCGCGCCTCTAAAGAGATTTGGATGAATTACCTCAAGAACTTTAAACTCATCTTCCTTACTAAGCTTCATTACTATGTCTGACCAAAACATAAGTATTTGAGAACCACTAATTTCTACACCCCCCTCAGGTTTTTGACGTACCTGGGCTGTTACTATAGAATATGACCTGGTAGATGAGGCTAGACTTGTTATAAGGGACATTATGGTATTTAATATTAAGTTAGCATCTTTATGATATAAGACTTCATCTCTATAGAAATTATTTACACTATCAATGATTATTGAACCTAGCTTACCTTTGTAATTGAGGGCTATGTCTATTATTGTGGAGAGTAAGTGCTCACCATTAATCACTTCAGAGAATAGTACATTGTCGAGATTACCTAACTTATATCTATCGATTAAGTGTTTAAAGAGTGATCCCTCACTACTTATGAAGAAATGCATATGTGACGGGAGTTTCTTGGCTATGATTGAGAGAATGTATAATGCTAAATTTGTCTTACCGCTACCAGCTTCACCATATAATAATGTAGTTTTTCCTCTACCATAACTTATTACGAAGGTTACTAAGTTCACACTACTCCATCAATAACAGATATTACTTACCGAAATTAAAGATAAATGAGGGGTGAAGTTAATAAGGATTAAGGTGTTCATATACAATCCTAAGACTTTTAGACTTTTCATAGAGATATCTAGGAAGTATTCATTAAATTTTGAGGTACTGGATAAGGTTAATGAGCTACTTAGAACGAATCAAACTGACTATATAGTAGTTGATGATGAAGGTTTAAACATTATTAAGAGTTCCTTAGACATAAGCAATATCATGAATAAATTAATCGTAGTTAATCCTCTAAATATGGAGGAACGTATATTAAGGTTATTAGGCTTAGAAGGTGACAGCATTTTAATTATAGGCATAGACATTGGTAGGAAACACGCTTTCGCTATAATATGTAATAAGCTCGTTATTGAGGTAGGTTATGCAGAGAATCCTGATGATTTAATAGACAAAATAGAGAATGTCAGACTCAAGTTAAAGGCGAGAAAGGTCATAGTTAGGATAGGAATTCCTCCTAATAAGGAGTTAATGCAGAAGTCTACGGAATTTGTCGAGAAGTTCATGAAGTTAGGTTATGAAGTCTACCTAGTAAGTGAGAAAGGCAGTAGTAAAGAGTATGAGGTACCAGTAAAACTTCTTTCAGAGAGTATGGGTGACTTACCTAGGGATCTTATTAAGAGTAATGACATAAAGGCTGCTATAACACTTGCTCTGAGAAGTGGTATTAGATTAAAATGATGTATTCCTAATATAGTATAGAGTTTGGGGTTGAATATGGGTTTTGGAATGTTTCGTAGAAGGTGGAGAGGTAGGGGAAGACCTCCGAAGCCTAGATTTATCAGCATTAGTTTAGGTGATTTAGCTTTTGTACCTGTAAGACCTCCACCCCCCACATTAAATAGTAGTAACTCTATATACATAGCACCTGATGAGCTAGAAGCTCTAAGATTAGTATATCTTGAGAACTTATCACAAAGTGAAGCTGCTAATAGAATGGGTGTTTCAAGGGGGACGCTCTGGAGATTATTAAATGATGGTAGAAAAAAGCTCGTAAAAGCTATTATCGAGGGTAAACCTATAGTTATAAGTTCAACATACTAGTTGCTCTTAGATCTTATGTATAGATTAAGTAATAATTCAGGTTCGGCCTGAAACACCCTTAAGTCACTTCTAACATGATACTTACTTATCAACTTATTAATGCTAAAACCTTCAACACACTTATTTAGGACCTTAATTAATCTACGCCTCCTTTGAGAAAATAAGCATCCGAGAAACTCCTCTATATTATTAAAGATAGGGGACCATGATCTCTTCCTCCTTAGAAGTACTAGAGTAGAGTAGACTTCAGGTCTAGGGTAGAATGCTATTGGAGGATAATCTCTTATCCTTTCAACGCTTAAGAATATCGATGATATAACACTTAATCTACCATAGTCTCTTGTACCAGGTTTAGCTAGTAATTTATCAGCAACCTCCTTCTGTAATGTTAGTAGGGCATAGTTAAGATTTGATTTAATAAATGATACTATTACCTGAGATGAGATACTGTAAGGTGTATTAGATGCTATAATCTCTACCCTATCATTGAGTACCCTAATGAATTCAAGTCCATCACCTATAATTAAGTGAATGTTGTAGGCATCACGTAATAGCTCTCGTGCTATGGACGCTAGTTTAGGATCTATTTCGATACTTACCACATTATCTGCAGCCATAGATAGGAACTTAGTTAAGAAACCAGTACCAGTACCTAATTCAAGTACTTTATTAACACTTAGTTTCTTAATAATTTCTAAGAATTTAAGACCTAAGCTGCACCAAACCATTAAATGTTGGCCTAAGTCCTTAGATAGCTTATTAGGTGGTAATATTGATGTGACGTACCTTATATTCCTTCTTAACCATGAACATAGACCTTCTTCCTTCATGATTTAATACCTTGTCAGGTATCATTACGTTATTAACTTTAATAAAACAGCCTATAAGATATAATGGACTTAAAGTATAGGTGTGAGCGTTGATAGTGACCCTTAGCTTAAGTAAGGATAGCGTCGTAAGAATAACAGGACCTGCTAAAGTTGAAGTTAAGAAGGGTAAAATCTTACTTGTTGGTGCTGTGTACGAACCTAACTCATCAATTATTATCCATAGATTAAGGAGTTATGGGCTAAAAGCGCTTGAGGATAGTGAGCTCTCCGTCACCTTAGGTACTGGAGCTACGGTTGAGGAGCCTAGTGAGGGTGAGGAAGTTGTTGATGAATGGTTAAGAATATGTGAAGTACTTGAGAAGGATATGGGCAAGTTAAGTAGGTTAACAGTAATGATTTTAGGACCTATAGAATCAGGTAAAACAACTTTAACGGCATTCATAAGTAATTACTTTATTCAGAAAGGTAAGAAGGTAGGTCTTATAGATGCTGATATAGGACAGGAGGATGTTGCTATACCAACAACAATAGCTTTAGCCGAACCTAAAGATGTGTTCGTATGGCAGAGAGATTTAAGTCCTAAGATGATAAAGTTTGTTGGATGTATTTCACCTCAATACTGCCAAAATAATGTTATGGCAGCACTAATGAACCTCTTAAATGAGGTTAAAGATCTATATGAAGTTTTAATAATTAACACTGATGGCTGGGTTACAACACCACAGGCACTTGAATTTAAGTTAAGCCTTATAAGATGGTTAAAACCAACACACGTATTAGTTCTTAATACGGACCTAGCTACGTACATTCAAAGATCGTTACCAAAAAACGTTAAGGTGTTAAATACCCCTAGACCTGCTAAGGTTAAGGAGCGTAGTAGGGAAGAGAGGAGAAGATTGAGGGCTGAAGCATATAGAAAGTACTTCAGTAATGCTAAGGAGAGAGACATCGACTTAAACGATGTTAAAATATTTGGTTCATGCCTTCTTAGCGGTAAAGAGTTAAGTATTGTTGAAGTTAAGAATTTAATCAGGATACCTGAAGAATTGATTAATAAGATAGCGTACGTATCTAAGTACTACAATATAATAAATATATTTATTGAAGCTGAAACTATACCCTACCTCCCACGCATAGAATCACAACAAGGTTTAGAAGTAAATATACTTAAACCTCAGGATCAAGAAGGTATAGTAGTAGGTATCTTGGATAATACGTTAAGAGATGTAGCTGTAGGCATAATTAAGAAAATAGATCTTAGGAAGAAATCTATCAGGATTTTAACTCCTTGGGAAGGTCCAATAGGAGCTTTAGTTGTAGGTCGTGTTAAAGTTTCATTAGATACCTTTGAGGATACATCAAGACTAGGTAAGTGTGTGATATAATGATTGAAAGTCTGAAGGAGCTAATTGAATATAAGAAATCAAGAGGTAAGTTGATAGTAGTTAAGGATTTACAAAGATATCTTGAACCTACCCGTTTTATACTAAAGGCTGAGAGGGATAGAAAGACCATAATTTTCAATCTTAAGGACTCAGTACTTACCTGTGTATCTAATGTAGTATATTCCCGTGAGGACTTACTAAATATACTCAATGTTAAATCTGATGAAGATCTCTACGCGAGAATAACTAAACTCATTAATGAAGGTTTTAGAGATAGCGTTAAAGGTTACGTAGATAAGGGCTTTTTCAATTTGAGAGAATTTAGTGAGTACTTTGAGATTAGGCAGTTAGAGCTTAAGCAGCTTCCATCAATAAAGTTTTATCCTAAGGATGGTGGTGAGTATATAACATCAGCAATAATAATAGCTGAAATACCCACTATGAAAGCCCATTATAATGCTTCAATTCATAGGTTAATGCTTATGGGAAATAAGGGTTATGCTGTAAGACTCGTCCCCAGACATCTATACAATATATACAAGGCAAATAGTTCTAAAGGTCTTGAAACCCCTATTGCCATAGTTATTGGTGTTAACCCAGCATTATTACTCTTATCAGCTACATCTCCCCCATACGGTGTATTTGAGTTGATGGGTTACAAGCTAATCTTTAACAAACCCCTCGACGTAGCTCTAACACCAAAATATGGGATTCCGGTACCGGTAAGTGCCTCAGTGGTTATGGAGGCTAGAATAACATTAGATCTTGTTGAGGAAGGCCCCTTTGTTGACCTACTGAAGCTATATGATAGGGTAAGGAGGCAACCATTAATTAAGGTAGATGCCATCTATGTCAATAAGGTATATGAGCCATATTTTCACGTAATACTTCCAGGAGGTATAGAGCATAGAATATTCATGGGCGTACCACGTGAAGCTTCGATATGGGATGGTGTAAGAAGGGTAGTACCTAACGTTGTTAAAGTCAGGCTAACCCCCGGAGGTGGCTCTTGGCTAAATGCTGTGATAGCTATAAGAAAAGTCTCTGAGGGTGAAGGGAAGTTAGCGATCATGGCAGCTTTCGCTTCACACCCCAGCTTAAAACATGTTGTTGTCGTTGATGATGATATAGATCCGGACAATCCATTAGATGTCGAGTGGGCCATAGCCACAAGATTTCAGGCTAGTAAGGACTTAGTACTTATATACGAAGCTAAAGGTTCAACATTAGATCCTAGCTCAAAGGACGGTATAACAGATAAGCTAGGAATAGATGCGACAATGCCTTTAAAGGAGAGGGAGAGATTCATTAGACCAACTATATGAGGTGATTAAGCCTTTGTATCTAACCAAGGAAGAGGAAATGATGCTAAATGGTGAATTAGGCGACTTAGTTGCTTTAGCGATGAAGTCCATAGTTAAGGTTGGTGAGGTACTAGGAGCTGAGAAGTTAATTAAAATACCTCATGTACACATATCAGGTATTTCATACTTTAACATAGGCGATCACGGTTTAGAACTTATTGAAATGTTTAATAGGACTGGTATAAAGTTTAGGACGTTTACAACAGCAAATCCTTATGCTGTAATAGATGAAGACTTTCAAGGTAGTAAATTAAACAAGGAAGTAGTAGATAAGCAATTAAGAATAATTGATGCGCTGAAGACCATGGGAGCAAAAGCATTTACTTGTACTCCATACTATATTAGAAGACCTAAGTTTAATGAGCATCTGGCTTGGGCTGAAAGTAATGCCGTACTTTACGCTAACTCCGTTCTTGGTGCTAGAACGAATCGTGAGGGAGGCCCCCTCGCATTAATGGCTGCAATAGTTGGTAGAACGTACTATGCAGGTATACACGTTGATGAAAATATTAGGCCATGTATTTACGTAAGGACTATTAAGCCCAACAATATCGCGGAAGCAGGTCTTTTAGGATATATTATAGGACGTGAAGCACAAAACTGTATACCGTTTATTCAAGGTCTTAAAGGCATTAATGAATCCATGATTAAATCGTTTCTAGCAGCATTTGGTGCGACATCTAATGCAGCATTGGCTATTTTAGATGGTATAACACCCCTGAAATACGACATTAAACAGGCAATTTACAGGAACTTAAACTCCTCACCTCATGTAATAGTAGGTAGGGAGGTAATAGAGGATGAGTTACGGAGAGTAAGTGAGGATGTAGATAAGGGTAAGGTTCTCTACATAATAGGATGTCCTCATCTTAGCGTTCATGAATTACGTGAAATAATCGATATCATATTTCGCAAAGCATGTAGAAAGAGTAATGGGGAGTTATGGCTAATAACTTATAGTAAGAGACTTATACCCAACGACACACTCATGAAGTTACGCAGGTGTAATGTTAAGGTGTTAAATAGTGTATGCCCAGTAGTCACTAAGCTTAAACTACTTAATGTAGATTTAGTAATAACAGATTCCATGAAGGCTATACACTATATTAAGAAGTTAAGTAATGTGAATGCATTGTTAATGGATAGAGCCTTAATCATAAAGAGGTTTATAAGATGAGCTCTAAGAACGTCACTCTTAAGTTAAATGATGTGAACTTATGTAACTTTAAGGAGAGAGTCTGTAGTGAAGTAATCGTTTACTTAAAACCCATATCATATTTAGGAGATCTAGATCCTGTAAGTGGTTTACTTAAGGACGTAGGTAGTATTTCAGGGCGTATATTAGTTTATCCTGGTGCTGTCGGTAGTACCGTGGGCTCCTACATACTATATGGGCTTCGAACCAATAATGTAAGTCCCTTAGCACTTATCACATGGAATTTAGATCCTGTCACAATAATCGGGGCGATTCTAGCTCAGATACCATTATGTACCTTAAGAGATGTTAAGGAGATTTTTAGTATGTTAAGAAATAGGGAAGGTAGCGTGTTTAGGTTCCGAGGATGTTTAGAGGATAGGGTGCTCTACATTGAAGGGGAAGTTAATAGTATTTGAGGGAATAGACGGGTCTGGTAAGACAACATTAGCTAAGTATGTTGTTAAGTTTCTTGAGGAGAAAAACATTAAAAGTATATATACGTATGAACCTTATGATCCTCAAATAATTAAGTTAATTGAAAGTAAGGGTAAAGAATTGGGTGCGGTTATGGAAGCCTTACTCCTGGCTGCTGATAGATTTCTGCATGTAAATAAAGTTATAAAGCCCTATATGGAGAAAGGTTATTACGTTGTGTGCGATAGGTACTACTTCTCCTCGATAGCATATCAGGGAGCTAGAGGAGCTGATAGAGAGTGGATAAAGACGATAAACTATTTTATCATAAAGCCTAATTTATCAATTTATCTCGATGTAACTCCTGAAATTGGCCTAAGTAGGTTGCATGGTAACTTAAAACGTAAGTTAAGATATCTCGAAAATGTTGATGTTCTTCGTAAAGTAAGGGAAATATATCTCGAAATGGTTTCAGAGGGCAAGCTCATATATGTTAACGCAATGAGACCCTTAAATGAAGTTATGAAGGATGTAAAGGCAGTAATTTCATCAAGTTTAAAGATTTAATACATCAAAAGATTTTGAATTACACTGTACAGTATGAATTCAGTACATCCTCTATAGCCTTAACTACTTCTGCAATGATATCAGCTCCTATTAAATCATTCTCTATTAACTCCCTAAACTTACTTGAATCTATGAGCTTACATCCCTCAAGATCATTTACTATATCAACTCCTAAGTCAACGTAAATGACATTACCTGTTGGTGTAATCTCTGGTGGTGTATTTATGTTTATGTAAGTACCTTTGAGAGAGCCTTCATTATTAAAGTACTTATGAACTATGTTCCAAGTACCTTCGACGACTTTTGTATGAATAATGTCTCCAATCTCCTTAGGTATGTTTAAGCCATCATAAACACCTTTACCTCTAACGAGTCTTCTTATGCTGATCTCGATACCTTTACTACTTACCATAGCATCTTCAACAACGCCCTTACCAAGTATTATGGTCTTACCTGTAGGTCTTTTATGATAAATGACTATTTCCTTCTTATCTTGAAGCCTCCTAACTATCCAATCCCTAACAACATTAATTAGCTTAGCATTATCTATGTATTGTGCTAATGAATCTAACAAGTCTACAACCATGCTTATAGTTACATCGCAGCTCCTTAACATATGATGGTAAGGTGTTGTAGTAGTTACGGTGCCTCTTAGTTTATCTAAGTACTCCTTTGACTTATATGTAAGCTCAACTAACCTTACATACTCACCCTCATAAACTATATCTAGAGGTTCTGCCTCAATCAATTTCCTCTTTAATTCATTAAGCCTATCTATTAAATGGGGTATCTCACTTACTACTTCATCTAAGGGGGCTTCATCTGCATTACTTCTCCACCTAATACTGTAACCCTCTCTTAGATACTTCGTTGAAGCACTCAATAATTCTGTTATCCTATCCTTGTTCCTTATGAAGCTACTAAATGAAACTCCTGAACCGTAACTAACTATTGCATATCTACCTACGACCCTTATCCTCCCAGAAACAACAAGTCTCTCACCAGACTTTATGGGAACCTTAACTACTGAGACAGGTATTTCCTGACCCCCACTACATGAGTTTACATCAACTAATACTGCTTTACCTATGGGTGTTCTTGCTATACATTCATTACCCTCCCTACCTTCAACAACGGCCTTAAATGCTGAGTATAGGCCGATACGTGGCTTATATATTATGATGTATGGTATGTGATCTTCAATTATTCTTAAAACAGTGTTCACAGCTTCCGGAAATCCTAGTATGAGTAATTGTGATGAGTCGGAATCATCTGTTTTAATTGTTACATCAGCAGGTAGGCCTCTCTTCGTATCTATACCTAGTCTCTCTGCTATTACCTCACTCACATCAACAAGTTCAACTCCATTATCATGAAGCAACTTGGAAAGTGCTGTAGCATAAACTCCTCTAACCCTAGCTCTCACTACCATTTAATCACCTGATGTATCGTATTAGTCCTTAACTGTTGAGAGTATGGCCATGATGTTCCATATCATGGTCCTAGTATGCATGGGCATGTTGGGATCTTGACTTACTTCGTCAAGTACGCTAACAGCATTTGCTGCTCTAACCCCCGGAGATAGGCTCATGTCTTGAAGCATCTTTAATGCCTCGATAGCAGCTCTCCTAATATTTCTAGGTACGCTTGAGTCGCCTATTATCCTATTTAGTAATCTTACGGCTTGAAGTATCTTTGCTTCATTCATTGACTTCTTATCAAACGGCTGTACCGGTGTAGCCATACTTTCTACCCCTTGGGGTTAGAGTTAAAGGAATAAATAAGA
>CAZUAD010000027.1:8601-14745 GCA_964618155.1 uncultured Desulfurococcaceae archaeon | reverse complement strand
TGAGCCAAAGAGCACTACGAGCTTAGGCTTTAAGTCCCTATACTTCTCGCAGATATTCTCTAACAAGCCCTCTAATCCATTCAACAACTCTTCTAGCACATCTTAAAACACTCCTTACCATCCCTTCTACTATAGTAATCTATTGGTGCACCTTCATCAAATACATAAGGGTACCTTGAGGGTATGTAGTGCTTATCAAGTAGGAGTAAACACCGGTTAATGTCGTTAGGTATCTCAATACTTCTGTTTGAGACCTCACGTACTAGGAATATGAGAGAGTGACCTCTTCTTTCAACACCTAAACTGTTGAGTAGTGCCTTTAATGCCTTCTCCGATGCTTGATGAAGTTCAAAACATACTTCTTCATAGAGCTCGTTCTCAAAAATTAACCTCAGCAGATCTTAAGTTTCTCAAGGATTGTCTAAACCAGTCAAGTACTCTACGCACTATAATTTGACATCCACACTTTCTAAGTCTTTAACCATATAAATCTAAATGCCACGGTCATATCAAGAATTTAGTGATATATCATAGGATGCGTTAGCGGATAGTAACTTAGATTTCCTTAAATGGATGTGTATGGTGTGTAGTTATTTTAGCTGGGTATTTATTAGCCATGTAGGGTAGTTTAAGAGGTGTGATTTCTTGAGTGCTATTAGGGAGGAGGTTTTAGATTGGTTTGAGGAGGCTAAGGCTGATCTTAGTAGAGCTGTACGTGCTTTGAGAGACGGTGATTATAGCCTCTCATGCTACATGTCTCAGCAAGCTATTGAGAAGTCCTTTAAGGCCTTAATCATAGGTATTAAGCATCGAAGACCTCCTCACATCAACGATCTCGTAGCCCTCTATGAAGCTATTAAGGACGTATTAGTCCTTCCTGAAGAAGTGACTGAGAGACTCCCAGAGGTATCTCAGTACTATGTAACAGCTAGATACCCTAATGCAGGTGTTAGGAGGCCTTCAATAAGCTTTAGTAGGTTGCAAGCTGAGAGGGCTTTGAGGGTCGCTCAGGATGTCATTGAGAAGGTTAGGGAGGTCCTACGTACCAAGTGAGGTTGCTGATGTTATCCTTAACTTCGTGAGGAACGTTAGGAGTAGGTTTCCTGATGCTGAGGTTTATCTCTTCGGTAGTTACGCTAGGGGTGTATGGCTTGATGATAGTGATATAGACTTGATAGTGGTGTCTACGGGGTTTAAGGGTATGAGTATGGAGGAGAGGGCAAGAGTCCTAAGGTTAATGGCTGATAGGAGGTATCCGTTCCAGATACTTGCATATACCCCAGAGGAGTTTAAGGAGGTTTTAAGGAGGAGTGTTGTACTACAGGATGCTGCTAAGTACTGGATTAAGCTTACTTAGCTAACTATGAACCCTAAGTGGTTAAGCATTAAAGTCCTCTTAATTAGATTTCTTAGTGGTTTTATGAGGGTCTTAGTACTTGGTAGTAGTAGCCTAGGTAGGAGGGAGGTTCTTGAGAGGTTAGGTGTTAAGTTCATAGTGGTTGAACCTAAGGGTGTTACTGAATCCTATTCCGGTAGCCCACGTGAGTCTGTCCTAAGTAATGCTAGAGCTAAGGCTGACTACATACTTAAGAACTATGACCTACCAGATAATGCAGTCTTACTGGCGTTTGATACGGTCATAGTCCTTAAGGGTAGGATCATAGGTAAGGCTGAAAGTCCTGAAGATGCTCTAAGATTACTTAAGAAGCTTAAGTGTAGATGGCATACCGTACTTACTGGTGTTGTAATTCATGATAAATTAACGGGTAAAAGGAGGGAGTTCGTAGTTAAGACGAGAGTTAAGATGAGATGTTATAGCGACTTAGAAATCGATGACTACGTAAAGACAGGAGAACCTCTAGGTAAGGCTGGAGCTTACGCAATACAATCATTAGGTGCATTACTTGTAGATAAAGTTGAAGGAGACCCGTACAACGTCATAGGAATACCTATATCGAGAATACATCAAGAGCTACTTAACATGAATGTAAACATGTTTAAATTAGTACAAGACGATATTAGTAGGTCTAGTCAAGGCATCCGTAAGTAGGGTTACCTTAGAGAATCCTACTCTTTACCTGTAACGATTATCACTAAGTTTTAATATCTAACGAAGTTCAAGCCTCATAAACTCTTTAATCTTTTGAATTAATCTTATAACGTCATTTCTATGTGCATCAAAGCTTAGTTTACCCATAAAGCCATGATAGAAGTTTGCATGTAATGCTTCAGCACTTGAGAATAACCTTGAATATTCAGGATCATTAGTTTTCTCCGTTAGGAACTCAATAACATCTCTTAAATCCCTGTGCGAGTAATGGGGTAATCCCTCCTTTTCAGCAATAATACTTAAGAGAGTTGTTAAAGCACCCCAATACTTTTCACAAGCTTGGACGATATTACCCTTGTTATATAGTTCTTCAGCCTCTCTAAGATATTTCTCATGAAGCTTAGTATATATCTTGATCTTAACTTTAGGGTCAACATTTTTGGATATACATTCAAGAATTAGTTCATTAACTGTTACACCTCTTTTCCTAGCAATCTTAATTAACAACTCATAGATCTCCTTAGAAATCTCGGTGTTGGTCAAGTAAATTACCCGTACATTAAGGGTTCTTTGAAGGTTTTAAATCTATTGAGTTAGTTTGAGTTAAGGTTATGTAACGCTCTATGTTACCGCCTTCTTACTTAAGGTCTTAATTACGTTATCTATCATTACCTGTGTTGCCTTAGGTAGTCCTGGTATGTCAACACGCATAAACCCTCTAAGTATTAGTGATTTTGCTTCCTCCTCGCTAAATCCCTTACTCATTAGGTATTCTATTTCGTCTTCAGCTATCCTACCTATTGCTGCTTCATGTGTTAGTATTGACTCCTCATTAAGTGATTCCAGTTCTGGTACTGCAAGTATTTTAGCCTTGGGTGATAGTAATAGCCCTAAACACTCTATATGGCCCTTAGTATTTGGAGCTAGCCCCCTAATTCTAGCTCTAGCATTGATTACTGAATTATCATTAGCTATAGCCCTAGAAACTATTTCAGCACTAGAGCCCTCACCCTCAAGGACTGCTTCAGCACCATTATCATATATGGAGTTACCCACACCTACTATAATCGATGCAGTATAGTACTTGGAGTTTCTATCAAGTACCACTTTAGGGTATTGCTGAATACTCTTAACGTCACTATATATTACGTAGTAGCTAACGTAGGTACCACCCTCCTTAACCCTAACTACAGTTCTAGGTCTAACATGTATTCCACGACCCCACGCATGTATCATTGCGAAGGTTAGTTTAGCATTACGACCAACATAAAACTCAGAAACACCTACGTGTAAAGCACCACCAACCCTATGAGCTGAAGCACAGCCCGTAACTAAATTTAATTCGGCGCCGTCATCAACTATCACGATATTATGAACTAGTTGAGCCATACCTGTGTAGGTTATGAGTAAGCATGTGTAGATGGGGTATGTGATCTTAACACCTGGTGGTACGTATATGAAGTACCCCCTACCACCACCATAAAGCTCAACTGATGCCGTATACTTATCTGCATCAACATTGACTAAACCCCAATAATACCTCCTAACCCACGGTAACTTCTTAAGAGCCTCACCAGTACTCATAACTATTACTCCTAAATCCTTTAACCTACCTATCATAGTCCTATAGATGAATGACTCATTAACCTGTACGTAGCTAGCTCTACTAAGGCTTAAAGTACTTAAGCCAAGTCTTGAAGCAGGCTCCTGAGCTAGCTTAAGGATATCTCCACTACTCAAGCCCTTACTACTCAAACCCTCAAGATCAAACTCATTCAGATCTATGTCAGGACCGTAGGGTGATGGCTTATTTAAGGCTTTTAGAGCTCTTTCCCTTAGGTTGCCCATGTTCTCACCCTAGAACCTTAAACTTCCTTAAAGCATTCTCGTAACCATACCTCATTACCGTATCTATAACCTCGTCGGGAAGGCCTGAGTATACTATCTTACCATCAACCATTACATGAGCGTAGTCTATGTTCACTCTATACTTAAGCTTACTTAATATGTAACCAGTATGCGTTACTAGAACCACTGCAGCACCGTCACTCACCATAAACTCTATAGCCCTAGCCATACCATCCAGTGAATCTACATCAACACCACTATCAGGTTCATCCAGTAATGCTAACTTAGGCTTCTGTAGAGCGGTGATAAAGAGCTCAAGTCTCTTCCTCTCACCACCACTCATATCCACGAATAAATACCTACCCATTAACTCATTAACCCTTAGCACATCAGCTAATTCATTCAAGTTCTTAGATCCATATTTTAACTCAAGACCCTTAATTAAATCCTTAACCTTAACACCCTTAATTTTAGGAGGTATTTGATGTGCTAAGGCAATACCTAGCTTAGCTCTCTCGTGTGGGGGTAAGTCTGTTACGTCCTTACCTTCAAAGATTATCCTACCCTTAACGATTTTATACCTCCTTAGACCAGCAATAGATGATAGTAGTGATGACTTACCAGCAGCATTAGGACCCATAATAACATGTACTTCACCCCTCCTCACCCTAAGGTTAACACCCTTAACAACTAACCTACCCTCAACACTCACCCATAAATCACGGACTTCTAGTAGCACATCCCAGCCCTAAGCAGTAGTAACTTAAGGTGAACTTAAACTGTATGCATATTAGATAAATCCCGCGATCAATATAGATTTTGAGGGTATGTAATGCCTGTTGAGGAGCATAGGTTTAAGGCTAGGGAATTAGAGGTTAACTTCTGCATAATCATAACTAGTGATAGTATCTTTAAGGGTGTTAAGAAGGATGAGATAAGTCCTAGGGCTAGGGAGCTAATCAGGGATAGTTTTAAGCTTAAGAATGTCCTTGTAATTCCTAATGATCCGAATGAATTAAGGGGTAAGCTTAAGGAATTCCTTAGCAAAGGTGTTTGCGATGCCATAATAGTAACAGGTGGTACTGGTATTAGTAAGAGAGATATAAGTGTTGATGTTATTAAGGAGTTCTGCGACAAGGAGCTACCAGGCTATGGTGAATTATTTAGATATCTAACGTTCATGGAGCATGGTACAGCAGCTATAGCATCAAGAGCTATGGCGTGTACATCAGGTAACTCAATAATATTTACAACACCAGGCTCACCAGATGCCTTTACTTTAGCCGTAAAGAAGTTAATCCTACCCGAGATTAAACACCTAATCTATGAGTTAAGGAGGTAATGCTGATGAAGGCATTAATAGTACCTACTGCATCACCACTTCATGATCCAAAACTCGTGAGTGAGGTTTTAGATAGAATCTTAAATACTTTAAGAGACATAGATGCTGAAGTTCATAAGTTAATTACAGATGTAGGAGGGGTTGAAGAATTAAGCAGGGATTATGATACCTACATAGTGCCTATATTAACTGGAGGTACTGAGCACATAGTACTTAAATTAGTTAGCAAGGGGGTACCTATTGCGTTAATTGCTCACGAAACACAGAATAGTCTTGCCGCTGCTTTAGAAGTTAAAGCTAAGCTCGACTCAATGAGCTACCCTAACAGCTTATTACTACTTAGTGATACATTAAGTCATGAAGTAAGAAGCTTCTTAAGAGCTTCACATGTCTATAGAAGATTAAGAAATCTTAAGATAATCTTACTTGGTGATCCATCACCATGGCTTGTTTATAGTAATGAGGGTGTAGAATTCATTAAGGAGTTAGGTATTGAAGTGGTTAGGATTGATATTAGTGATATCTTAAGTAATTACGAAAAGGTAGGCGATAGTGAAGTTGATGACTTATTAGGTAAATTCGTTAATATTGAGCGTATTGAACCTTCACTAGATGATTTAAGGAAGGCATTAAGACTTTATGTATCGTTGAAGAGAATATTGGATTCTAAGGGTGGTAAGGTGTTTACGATTAGGTGTTTTGACTTAATAAGTAAGGGGCTAACTGCATGTCTACCTCTTAGTATGTTAAATGATGAGGGCTACATAGCTACTTGCGAAGGTGATTTATCGGCATTAATGACGATGACCATAATGTCGTGGATATCAGGTAAGCCGTCATTCATGGGTAACGTAAACTGGGTATGGGTTGATGAGAGTAGGATGCTAATATCACACTGTACAAC
>CAZUAD010000027.1:7709-8591 GCA_964618155.1 uncultured Desulfurococcaceae archaeon | reverse complement strand
ACACCTACAAGGATTGTCAGTAAGTTTAGGTTAAGAACACATTTCGAGTCTGGATTAGGTATAGGTGTCGAGGGTTACCCTATAAGGGGATCCAAGGTTACTATAGCTAGACTTGATATAACGTCAAGAACCTTAAGGGTTTACGTAGGTGAGGTGATTAATGAAGGTCCTGTAAATAATAGGGTATGTAGGACGCAATTCCTTCTAAGGGTCTCAGGAGATGTCGGTAAGGTGTTTAAGGAGTCCATAGGTAATCATTACGTTATATCGTTAGGTGATTGGAGGAAGGAGTTAAGGTACTTAGCCAATATGTTAAAGGTTAAGTACGAGGAACCCTAAGATATCTTAGGCTATATAGCCTAGTGATGAGGAAGGAGTTCCTGAGTAAGTGAGGAGCAGGCTAGGCTCTGATTAAGTTTTTCGGTGCCGACCCAGTCTCATCAACACTCAGCGCTAGAGGGCTTTCCACATCCGTAAAGACTATATGTGCCGAAGCTTAAACGTGTTAACAATTCCTCAATTTAGTTATTGGAAGGAGGTTATGGGGAAAACTGCTACGTTAAAATATTACTGATACACTAGCTTTGAGGTTTGCCTAGTCTTTTAGTTGCTTCACTAAGGAATGCATTATAGAGTTCATCATCGAATGCAACAAGAATTACCTCTCTAGTCGTAATACTTGATCTAAGGAAGCTTACTATTTCTTCAATCATTATCTTAGCCGCGGTGTATGGGCTTAGACCCCCAACACCTGTGCCCATTCCAGGGAAGGCTATGTTCTTAACCATTAACTCATGAGCCTTTCTAAGAGCAGCTCTAACAGCCCTCCTCACTTTATCCTCAGTTGTCCTCATAGCTGGCCTCTCCATAGTTGGTGCGTGG
>CAZUAD010000027.1:0-7699 GCA_964618155.1 uncultured Desulfurococcaceae archaeon | reverse complement strand
CTACCAGCACTAGTAGCTATTGCTTCACCTACAGGTACGGGTGCGTACCTCCTCGCCTCAACCTCGATCTCATGACCTCCAACCCTCTTAATAGCTCCAGCAACACCGCCACCCATTATCATCAATGAATTAGCAGGATTAACAATGGCATCAGCCTCAATACGTGTTATATCACCCTTAACTACAACTAACGACTTACCGCCAACTGAGAAGACCTTACTCAAAAGCTAGCACCGAAAACTATTTATAAGCTAAGGCTAAATGTTTAAACTTCTAGAGGTGCTAAGTACCTAACTACGCTTGAGGGTTGTGGTTTGAGGATACATTTCAAGGAGTTAGAGAGGGTATTGAGAAGACTTGATGGTAGACCGTATAGGCTCTATAAAAGACTTTACGACATAAAAATAACCTACGAGTACGGAGTTGGGTATTTAACTAAGATTCAAGGGGACCCGCATGCACCACCATCCACTCTTGAAGTTAAAATACCTAAGGAGGTACATCAACTACCTAGTGAATACTTAAGTAATTTCAAGTACTACATACCGATTAGCGATTACGTGACAAGACACATCTACGAAATTACGAGGAAATTAAGGAGGAAGTGTGGTACCGGTAATAGCTGCTATATAGGCATACCAAGACCAGGTCCATGGATCCTCATGAGGTCCTCAGCTGAGATTCAAGGTAATGACTTAACGATTAGGTTATACGTAGGCTTACCAGCTGTAGGTAGGCGTATATCCTCAAAGAACGCTATTAAGCTTTTAGGTAATGATGTTAATGAAGTTATAAAGTATGTAGTTAGTGCCGTTAACACTAATTTTAACGCCTTAAAGAAGCACGTAGAACTATACTTAGATCATGAATTCCTGCGTAGTTGGATAGCTAGTAGAGGCTACATAGCTTTCATACCTAATGGAGCCATATTACCTAGAGAGTCAAGCATTTCATTAAAACCTTTAAGAAATGCTGTTAAATTTAAGTCTCCTGAATCTATGAAGGTTAAAGTCAAACTCCCTAGTGGTAAAGTGGTCTCAGGGATGGCACTACCTAGGGGATTAATAGTTTTAACTGGTGGTGCTTACCACGGTAAAACAACACTGCTAAATTCGATAATTGAAGGCATATACAATCATATTGAGGGTGATGGTAGGGAATTTCTTGTATCTAATAGATCGACTATGTATGTTAGAGCTGAGGATGGGCGTATGGTTACGTGCGTAGACATCTCTAACTTAATAGGTAGATTACCTAATGGTACCGATACCTCTAGGTTCTCAACACTAAATGCTAGTGGGTCTACTAGTATGGCTGCATCACTGAGTGAGTCCTTGGAGCTAGGTGTTAAGGTACTATTGATTGACGAGGATACTAGTGCGACTAACCTACTCTATAAGGATGAGTACATGACAAAAATAATAGTTGATGAACCTATAAAACCACTATCCTACGTCTTAAGGAGTCTTATCAATACATTCGGTATATCCCTAGTAATTGTTTCAAGTGCATCTTCATCATTTATACCATGTGCTACTAAGGTAATTGAAATGATTAAATACGAACCTAAGGATATTACCGAGGAGTTTAAGAGATTGATGGCTTACAGGTCGTGTAGTGATTTAATGGCCGTTAAACCTGTTAAGGAGAGAATATTTGGGGGTATTAAGGATCTTAAGAGGGTTAAGGCTTCAGGTTTTAGATTAAACTTCCGTTATCAAAGCGGTGAGGAATTTCAATTAGATCTTAGATTAAACCCTAGGATAGTCGAGCCAGGACAGGTTAAGCTGATATGTAAAATAATTACTAAGTTGGCTAAGGTTAGGAAACCCTTTAAGGTTAGGGATATAGTCAATTATGTTAATAGTGAATTACGGAGTAAAAAGTTTAAGGCATTTACCGACATAGTAACACCTGATCTTACCATGGTTGATGGACTTGATGTTGTTTGGACATTAAATAGAGTCTATAAGGCTGTATTTAATATTCCGGATTAACTAACTGGCCATTAATAGGTTATGTTCAAGATATTTAAGGTACTAGGGTTGGACTTAAGTTAAATAGCTCGAGTTTCTGGGGTGTTTACAGTAATAGATAAGAACTTCCACTACTCTATGTTTATAGCATGTCCAAGGTTACTATATGTAGGGATTTGCCTGGTAATGTTGGTAGGACATGTAATGAGTGCTGGGATTGCTTAACTAGTAAGTGCTCTAAGTGGAAGGATGAAGGATTTAAGAGTGATATCAAATGCTATAAGTATAGATTTTATTTTGGATGTTTAAGAAAATGCCTTGGATTTGTTAGAGAGTTAATGAAGTTCTTTAAGGTGAAGTGCTCTGAGGACATATTTATATGGCACTTAGTGGAGTATGCAGGAAGATGGGATTATAGCTCCTTAAGAGAGTTAATTGAGGTGGAAAAGAAGAGGTTTGTATGTATTGAGCGTGAGGAGGTTTAAACATTTATGAATTACCTCATAAGCGTTAATACTGCTAAGCTAGTTAGGGTATTAGAATGAGTATAACGTTTAGGTATGAGGATGTGAAGAAGATCACTCTTAAGAGGAGAAGGGATGCCATGAGGGTAGTGTTAAGTATAAGATATAGATCTAAGAGGTATGGTCGACGAAATATTTCGGATTCGTTAAAACTCGGTTTATTGGCTTTGAGGCATTCGAATCAATACGTAGAGGTGATTCGATGGTCAAGAAACGTACGGGATCCGAGGATATTAAGGATAAGGTAAAATATGCTGAGTTAATGTATAGGGAGTTTATTAAATGTATTCTTCCTAAACTTAAAGCTGAAGCTGATGAGACTAAGAGGTACTTGCTATTCATTGCATGGCTTAATAAGAAGCTTGAAGGTAATGGCTTAGGGAGGATAATAATTACAGGAGGATTTGCAGTTGAGGTATATACGGGTAGGACTTACCGCACGATGGACGTAGATATAATAGTTGAGGGTTTACAAGCTGCTGACGTAGTTAGGGAGTTCTTAACGAAGTTCTCTGAGAGAATAGGTCGTGGATACCTAATGAATTATGAGTCCTTAGATGTTAAATCGATAGATATAGTTTCATATGTATATACACGCAAGGTTAAACCTGTAAAGTTAATTGTTAATAACGATCATGTTTACTTAGAACCTCCCGAAGAATTAATAATTACATACCTACTAGGCTGGAAAAACTGGGGTTCAACGGAAGATCGTGATAAGGCTTTATGGGTATACATTGTATGGAAGGATAAACTTGATGAGGATTATCTAGTTAGGAGGGTAATTGAGGAAGGCGTTAATGAGAAATTTAAGGAGTTAAAGGAATTAGCATTGGCTAAGCCTATAGACTTTAATATCTCACATACTATATGAGTCTGGTGAATGTTCTATTGTGTTGCGTGTATATAATACCTTGACCCGTAGATATGAGGTATTTGAATCTCTAACCCCAGGTCTTGTTAAAATGTATGTTTGTGGTCCTACGGTCTACGACTATACACACCTTGGTCATGCAAGAACCTATGTGGCTTTTGACATCATTAAGCGCTACCTCATGCTTAAGGGCTATGACGTAATCCATGTTCAAAACATTACTGACATAGATGATAAAATAATAAATAGAGCTAAGGAGGAGGGTGTTTCATGGAGGGACATAGCCGATAAATACTTAAAGGACTATATGGATGCATTAGATAAACTCAATATTAAGGTACACCTACATCCGAGGGTTACTGAGCACATCAATGATATCATAGAGTTCATTAAGGAATTAATCGATAGAGGTTACGCATATGTAGCACCCAGCGGTAGTGTTTATTTTGATGTTGATAAGTATGAGGACTACGGTAGGTTGAGTGGTAGGTTAAGTAGGGAGTTATGGGGTCAAGAAGAGTTCGTTAAAGAAAAGAAGAATCCGTACGACTTCGCTTTATGGAAGGCAGCTAAGCCGGGTGAGCCTTGGTGGGAATCACCTTGGGGAAGGGGAAGACCTGGGTGGCATATTGAATGCTCTGTTATGTCATCTAAGTACCTTGGAGATCAATTCGATATTCACGGCGGCGGTCAAGACCTTATATTTCCTCATCATGAGAATGAAAGAGCTCAAAGTGAGGCAAGGTTTGGTAAGAGACCTTGGGTAAGGTATTGGCTACATGCAGGCCTCTTTAAAGTTGGTGGTGAGAAAATGAGTAAATCCTTAGGTAATATAATAACGCTTAGAGAGGCATTTAAGAAGTGGAATCCTGAGGTCATTAGGCTATGGTTAGCAACTATACACTATAGAAGACCTGTAGAATTCTCTGAAGATGCATTAAGACAAGCTGAGAAGGCTTATGTAAGGCTAATAAAATCTGTAGAGACGTTAAAGAAGCTTTTAAGAAGCTCTGATCCTGACTACTCTCTAGATGGTAAGGATATTGAAGTATTAAAGAAGATATTGGATATAAGAAGAGGTTTCTTTGAGTCCATGGACGACGACTTCAACACTAGTAAGGCCTTCAGCTATGTTTACGAATTAACATCAGTAATATTTAAAGATTTAGCTGATAGACCTAAGCGTGCATTAGTAATGAAAGCTTATGAGACTATGTGGGAATTTAACAGGGTTTTAGGAGTTCTTGATAAGCACTTTGAGGAGAGAGTTGGTAAGGAGGAGCTTATATATCCGTTAATTGACTTAATAGTCAAGGTAAGACAGATACATAGATCAAGAAAGGAATATGAGATATCTGACTGGATTAGAGCAGAATTAGCTAAATTAGGGATTAGGTTAATGGACTACAAGGATAGAACCGAATGGGTGATTGAGAAGTAGGTTCCTTACACCCTGGCTTAAAACTATTTCATATCATTAACAATTTCCGCTTAGTAATTCATAACCATGAAGTTCATTGTAACATCCTCATGGTTGATGTCTTAAGAGAAGCCCAGGTTTCTTCCCTATATGGACTCCATCATCAACAACTACTTCCCCATTAACTATAACGTACTTAATACCTATGGGGTACCTATGGGGGTTTTCATATGTTGCCTTATCATTAATGGTATTCATATCGAATACTACTAAATCAGCCTTAAAGTTAGGTCTTACAATACCTCTATCCCATAACCCTAGCTTTCTTGCTGGCAGGCTTGTCATTTTTCTTATAGCCTCCTCTAATGAAATTAGCTTAAGCTCTCTAACATACCTAGCGATGACCTTAGGGAAGGTACCATAATTTCTTGGATGAGGCTTACCCAAACCTAATCTTCTCACCATTCCATCACTTCCTATAGCAACTAATGGATGCGTAATGACTTTATTAACTTCTTCAGGATTCATACCAAATGCCAGCATCTCTGTTAAACCTCTATCATCTAGTAGTAGCTTTACCGTTACCTCTAGGGGGTCTAAGCCCCAATTCTTTGCTATATCCTCTAAACTTAGACCTTCAACCTCCCTATGAGATGGTGACAGAGATATCACTATATCTGACCATCCAAGCTTCCTTGTTCCCATAACCCCACCCATAAGCTCCCTCCTCAATTTCTCAATTACGTCTCGACTTCCTAATCTACTAAGTAATTTCTTAACACCACCTACTCTAACCCAGCTAGGTAGTATGGCTGATAGGAATGTTGATGTTGCTTCGTAGGGGTATGCATCAGCGCTAACATCATAGCCTCTTCTAACGTAATCCTCTAGGAGCTTAAGGGCAAGTTCGGCCTTACCCCAAGATGCCTTACCGACAGCCTTAAGATGGGAAATCTCAACTTTAACACTGGACTCAATAGCTAAGCTTAGAATCTCGAAGATTGAGTCTAAGAGATTTAAAGCTTCATCCCTCATGTGAACAGCTAATAATGCATTATACTTAGCTAATATCTTAGATAACTCTAGTAGTTCCCTCCTATCTGCGTACATACTAGGTACGTATATTAAGCCTAAGGACATACCAAAAGCTCCGGAATTAAGGGCATCTATAAGTAGTTCCTTCATAGACTTAATATCACGTTCATTAGCGGCAACGGAATCAAAGCCTAGTACTGCTGATCTTAACGCTCCATGACCTACTAGTGCTGCAATGTTAACGCTCTTCCTAAGGTTGTTAAGCCTATCTAAGTACTCGCTGAAGGTCTCCCAGCTAATGTTAACATCAATATCACCAACACCCCATACGAGCTCCTTAATGAGTTCCCTATTAACATCTGATATGGGTGCGGGTGAAGCTCCGCAATTACCTATGACTAAAGTAGTTACACCTTGAAGTACGTAGTTATCAGCTGTTGGTACATTGAATATCGATAAATCACTATGGTTATGTATGTCTATGAATCCTGGTGTAACGTAGAGGGTTTTAGCGTCTATGAGTACATTAGCTTTAGATGTACTTAAATCTCCTATCTTAACTATTAAGCCATTCCTAACTCCTATGTCGGCCTTAAATGGTGGTGCTCCCGTACCATCAACTATGATACCTCCTCTAATGATTAAGTCGTATTCAACCACTTCCAAACCCCTGCAATTTAAAAGAACTACTCAATTAAGAGTTAACTTTACTTATTGAACTTCCTGCTTGATTCTTAGGTATATCTTAGCTGCTTTAACTAAGTATTTACGCCATAAGGGATTTCTATATAGCTTAGCAATGACTATTCTAGGTACTTCATTAGCTAAATCACCTAGGTATTTAGTAACTAGGTCTTTATTTACTACACCATACATACTTATTAACTCTTTAATAGTGTAGTCCTCACCTTCCTCATCGGCCAACTCAAGTAGGCTTAGTAGGAACTTAACCTCCTCCTGAAGAATCTTACTGGGTCTATTCCGTAAACGTACATCCTCACTATAGTTGTTTCGTATGGATCACACACCTCCTCCTCAAGATTAGCTGCTACAACCTCATCTATCTCTGCTAATTTCCTTATTAATTCAAGCCTCTCCTTCTTCGACATTATTCTAGGATCTGTCATGGCAGCTACATGGAAGCTAACACCATGCCTTAATAGGTGTTTTATAGCCTTAAATGGTAGTTCGTAAGCTTCACCCATACCTCCGGTTCTTATGGTGAATGTTGTAGGGTATGCAGCCTTTAAGCTAACCCTAACATGAACTTTCTTAAACCTAGATATTTCCTTAACATAGCTTTCATCGGATCCAAAGATTATGCCGTTGGTCTCAAGAATGAATAAGTCTACTTCCTTAGACCTGTCGAAGAGCTCTAATAAACCTATGAGATGTTCCCTACATAATGTTGGCTCACAACCACTTATCCTAGCCTTCCTAACACCGTAGCTCTTAGCGACGTTAGATATTCGCTTATATGCTTCTTCATAAGTGTAGAACCTACCGTAAATCTCAGGAAAGTCCCTACTCCACTCACTCCAGCAATAGAAACACCTTAAACAACATCCTACACAGTAACCCGTTGCTATCCCACCATAAACACCTGTAGCATAGAAAGCTGTATACTTCCTAGCATGACCCCTACAGACCATCTTCTCAGTTTCTCTAGCTAGCCATAGAGGATCAAAGGGCTTAAATCCCCTCATCAACATTCTTGGGTAAGCTGAAACATCAACCACATGTAGACGTTAGTAACTTTAAATAAAAACATAACCTAAGATCGGCTAAGCTACTTACCCTCTAGAACAGTGTGATAGCCTGTATGCATTTTAATGAAGTTCTTTCCAAATACTTCTAAGAACCTGTATTC
>CAZUAD010000026.1:12968-15507 GCA_964618155.1 uncultured Desulfurococcaceae archaeon | reverse complement strand
CTATAGAGTTAATGGAGATAATATCAAGAGCTAGTCCTGTACGTAATGGCTCTAAGTTATTGAAGCATTATGTAATCTATAAGGATGAGGATGATAAAGGCTTATTCGCTAAGTTTAATGTTGAGAGAGTTCCTACGGTGGCTTTACTTGAGGGTTACATAAGATACACTGGTATGCCTGCTGGTGAGGAGGTAAGAGGTCTAGTTGAAACCATAATTAGAATAAGTAATGGCGAATCAGGACTGGATTCCTCAACAAAGGATAAGATAGCTGCACTTAAGGGTAAGGTGCGTATAGAGGTCATAGTAACTCCTACATGCCCTTACTGCCCTTACGCAGCTTTATTAAGCAACATGTTTGCATTTGAATCTTACATTAGAGGATCTAAGGCAATAATAAGCGATACTATCGAAGCATATGAAAATCCTGATATAGCTGATAAATATAACGTACTTTCTGTTCCCGTTATCGCAATAAACGGCGTTGTAGAATTTATAGGACTTCCCTATGAGGATCAATTACTTGAAAGAGTAATTGAGCATTCAGAAAAAGCTTACGCTAAGGAAGCTAAGAGGAAATTAATAAGTGAATTACTTGAAATGCTTGAGGAAGAGTAATGCATTATTTTAAATTATATATTAAGTAAGCATTCATTCACGAATAGTCTAATACTCACAAGTACTACAATCTCCTACGTCATTATCTTTAAGTTTTATAGGTTCTAATCTAAGTCTGTACCTAGTACCTACAGATTCTAGCTCCCTTTCCGTGGGGCCTTTAGCTTCCGCTCTTTCTCTATATTCACTTTGAACCCTTACACTTTCTATGCTACCTTCCTTCACGATTGATTCACTAACCTCACTTACCTCCTTAACTTCTTTCTCTTTAAGTAACTGCTTACTTAATTTAACACCGAAGTATATTACCTGTCTACTCTTACTCTTATCTCTATAGATGGTTATACCCTTACATCCTAAAGCCCATGCTAGTATGTATACCTTTCTCACATCATCTACAGTTGCTTCAGATCTCATGTTCACGGTTTTACTAACACCAGCATCAACCCATTGCTGCCATACTGCTTGGTGTAGTACATGCCATACAGGTTCAACGTCATGGGCAGTTCTAAATACCCTCCTTAATGGCTTAGGCATGAAAGGATTATGAGCAATAGTACCTACCTCGGCAATTGCCTTAATTACTTCGGGTTCATCTAGGCCATACTTACTTAGCTCCTCTAAGAATAGCTGATTAACCTCTATAAACGTACCTACAGTAACCACCCTAAGGAAGGCTAAGGCGAATATGGGCTCAATACCTGATGAGGTTCCAGCGATTATCGATATAGTTCCCGTAGGTGCTATTGAGAGAAGTGCTGCATTTCTTAATCCATACTTCCTCATATTCTCTTCAATGATTCCCCAATTAACATTTGGTCTCAACTTTATAATTCTCAGTACATTTTCTGAAGGCTTATCCTTAATATTAGCTATCCTCAATATTTTCTCAAGAGATATTACCGTCTGCCAATGAGGTCTATAAAGCTTTGGATTCCATGTAGGAAATGTTCCCTTCTCTTTAGCTAATTCTATTGACGCTAAGTAGGCGTTATAAGCTATCCATTCAGCAAGGTAGTAGGCTAAGTATATGGCATCGACTGAATCGTAAGGTATGCCGAGTCTTATCAATGCATGAGCCCAACCCATAACACCAAGACCTACCTTTCTAGTCCTTTGCACGGCTTGTTTCAACTGATCTAAGGGGTACTTTGCAACAGTAATTACATCGTCGAGAAATCTAACAGCTATTTTAACATCCCTAGCTAAGCCCTCCCAATCAATCATAGGCTTACCATCTTTAACGATGATGTACTTTTCAAGGTTTATACTCCCTAAGTTACAACTTTCCCATTCAAGTAAGGGTTGTTCTCCGCACGGATTACTTGCGTTTATCTTACCTAGATACCATGTTGGATGCCTTCTATTTATTGTGTCAATAAATAATAATCCTGGATCGCCAGAATCCCATGCTGACTTAACTATATCTTCAAATATGTCATGGGGGTTAACCCATTCAGTTATTGCACCTTCTCTTTCGGCTATAGTTAGAGCTTCATCCCATGTTATGATTACTGAATCCTCAAGGCTTATGGAGCCTCCCCTTTCTTCGAGTTCATCAATAATTATCTCTTGAACCCATTCTTCCCCTATATAGTGTCTAGCCCAGACTATGGCATACTTCAATGAATTTGCTGACCCATCTAAGGAGGTTTTCCTAGGATTTATTAATGGCACATTACTACCATCCTTTAATGCGTGCATGAAGTAATCGTACATTCCTACGCTTATGTTGAAGTTCTGTAGCTGTACATCCTTAAGTTCTCCTGACTTTGCTTTTATGAAGTCCCTGATATCGGGGTGCCATATGTGAAGTACACCCATATTAGCTCCTCTACGCCTACCTCCTTGCTTAATCACCTCAGTATTTAAGTCGAAAATCCTCATGAATGAGAGTGGTCCACTAGCAACACCTGAAGTAC
>CAZUAD010000026.1:11422-12958 GCA_964618155.1 uncultured Desulfurococcaceae archaeon | reverse complement strand
GTACTAGCTACTACATCACCCTTAGGTCTTAACTCACTAAAGTTAAACCCGGTACCACCACCCTGCTGAAATATTACTGCTTGAGCTCTAACAGCATCATAAATACCATCACCATTCTCTGTAACCATGGAATCCCTAACAGGTATGACAAAGCATGCTGAAAGTATTCCCAATCTAGTTCCTGCATTCATGAGTGTTGGTGAGTTCGGAATGAACTTCCTATTTATCATTAACTCATAAAACTTCCTTGCCCAGTATTCCCTAACTTCTTCTTTCTCGGCTAATGCAATACTCTTAGCTACCCTCCACATAAGCATTTTAGGTGTCTCCAATACTCTACCGCTTTTTGAATCTTTCCGTAAGTACCTAGAGTAAGAACCCTCAAAGCTGCATAAGTGAAACCTATATCATCTTCGTCAAAATACTTCCACTTACCTTTACCAAATACTTGGTTATATATCCTGGCTAACACGTAGGCTCTCGCAGATTTCTCAAAGGAGGGATTCTCTATAATTTTACTGATTAATACTTTTTCGATTATTTCCGATATAACTGAGGCCTTTATTCTTAAATTAACACTCTTCCTAATATAAGATGAAATATCATTGACTACTTCTTCAATAATTTCATCGAGCTTATGATCTAGACCAGCATACTTTAGTGCCTTAAGTAATGATTTCCTAAGCTTCTCTACGCTAAACCTCTCTTCGACACCATTGCGCTTTATCACTAAAATCCTAGCTAAGTTTACCATTACGCTAAAGCACCAGTCTATATCTAAGCCGTAAGCACTACTAGAAAGTAGTGGTTAGGTATGTTTTAGTTGTTCAAATATTTGTGATAATATTACATTATCTTGCGTAATACTACTACCTAACTGTATACCTAATTAAATTAGCTTAAATGATGTAATACCATGTATTATTACAACGCTTTAAACTTAGCATACCACTTCTCATAAACCTTAATTATCTCCTTATTTACGCTGGGTTTTCTATCTTTTAATACCTCCATAAAGTCTTCCCATGTTACTGGTCTTGCTTCACCTATACCTCCATATTTGTCAAATAGCTCATTTATTGTTCTAAGATGTGCAGCAACGACTATATCCTTTATATCACTACCCGTATATCCATCGAGCATTTCGGCAAGCTTCTTTAAGTCAACATCTTCAGCAAGCTTTATTCTCTTTGTATATAATTTTAATATCTGTAGTCTGGCCTCATAGTCAGGGAGAGGAACGTAAATTCTCTTCTGAAACCTCCTAATGAATGCTGTATCTAAGGTCCAAGGCTTATTTGTAGCCGCTATTACGTATATAAAGTCCCTTTTATTCTTATTCTGTAATCCATCCATCTCTTTAAGGAATTGATTCCTAACCCTTACTTCACCGCCTACTTCACTCGAGAATACACCAAAGAGTGAATCGACTTCATCAATGAATATGATCACAGGTTTTCCTCTCTTAGATATCTCACGAGCTTTCTTGAAAAGTAATGCAACCTTCTTCTCTGCTTCACCTAACCACTTAGACAT
>CAZUAD010000026.1:10181-11412 GCA_964618155.1 uncultured Desulfurococcaceae archaeon | reverse complement strand
ACATAATACTAGCAGCATCAATTTGAATAAATATACCATCTATTTCATTAGCCACAGCTGCAGCTAGTAATGTCTTACCGCATCCAGGCGGTCCGAAGAGTAGTATTCCGTGAGGCCAACCTAATGGGAATAAATCAGGTCTTTTAGTAGGATATACTATTGCCTCCTTTATAGCCCTCTTAGCATGTTCTAAGTTAGCTATATCATCAAATGTTACACTAGGTTTCTCAGTTAGGATCCACTGCTCTATATCATCACTAACTTCTTCAGATTTGCCGTGAGCAGGTAGCAACATTCTACTTCTGATCTGCTCTAAATCCTTAATCCTCTTCTCATAATGCTTCATCCACTCTCTATATACATGCGCTAAGCCGTTATCTGGATATAATTTCAAGATCTTCTTCAATACCTTAACTGCTTCACGGTAATACTTTATTGCTTCACCTATATTACCTTCTCTATCATGCATAACAGCTTTTACAGCATAATGACGTGCTAATCCTTCTAAGTAGTTAAGTGATGTCGACATAATCACACCTCAGAATGTTATTAATATTATTTAGGTGGCAGCTCACGTAAAATCATTGTTTAAAATATAATCTTATTTTGCTCTTTAAGCCTATGCAGTGAGGCCATAACTTCAGACTTATCTATACTTAGTTGAGATGCGACATCACTAATATCTATGAAGCCTCCATGAGTTAATATGTATTCCATAACCTTCTTATCAATCTCTTCGGGACTTAATCTTCTTATGGGCCTCTTAGGCTTTTGAGGTACCTTTTGCGTATCCTTTATCTTAACTTCAACACCTTTAGCGTTCTTGCTTATTAAAGGCATTAATACACTTGAAGGTATTTCAGGTAGTTGCTTAGATACACTTTCCTCGACAGCTGTCTCCATCTCCTTCAGTAGCTTCTTAGCCTCCTCAGTAACATATACTCCCTCCTCACCACTCAAGTTAACATCTGTTGTTTCACTTATGACCCTCTTAGCCTCATTTATTAGTGAATCTATGTTTAATGCTATGCTAGGCATAACGTCCTTAACGTAATCCCTTGTAGCTAATAGAACACCTGCTACCTCACCCAGCACATGAGGTACATCAGTAACGCTTTCTAGGGTCTCCAGCCTAAGCTTAACCTGCTCTAAAGCCTTCTCAGAAACACTTAACTTCTTAACTATCTTCCTTACCTCGACAGCTTCGTTGAAGTATATGAGGGCTCTATCC
>CAZUAD010000026.1:0-10171 GCA_964618155.1 uncultured Desulfurococcaceae archaeon | reverse complement strand
ATGTTTTAATACCTCTTTCAATTAATCTCTGATACCTTAACTTAAGCCTTACTATGTTCTCCTTAATGTGATTTAGCGACGATTCTATCTTAACTATTAAGGCTTCTAAAAGCTTACCCTTATCTATTCTCTTCCTCGATCTAATGCCTAATAATCGTAAGAACCAGCCTTTCCCACCTCTACTTCCCAGGGTTAGTGGTGCCAATTAAAATCACCTTAAAGTTTCCTTGTTACGTTTCGACAATTTGTACCTGTATTGGAGCACTGCTCACCTCTTCTGAGGGCTTCTCTTGAGGAGTTCTTATCTTAGGCTCACTAACCTCTGATTCAAGCTTGGCTATAATCTCAAGGTGTTTCTCGATGTCCTTCTTTTCATCAACATTCCTCATCTTGGAGGTTCTGAGGTAGTCGATAGCTAACTTATAAGCTACTTCACTAACTTCATTGCTCATGTATAGGACCATTAGATTTGCCATGTCCTTCTCAAGCCTTATTATCTTATCCTCCAACTGACCAACACGCTTCCTTAACTCCTCCTTAACCTTCTTAACCTCATCCTTAACTATCTTAAACTGATCCTCTAACTTCTTCTTAATCTCCTCATAAGCGTGGCCTGGGATCATACCCTTAGAGTATAGCTCCTCAACAGCCCTGATCCTTCTTCTAACTCTATCTAGCTTATTCTCAACATCTAACGCCCAAACCTTCCAATCTGCAACTACTATAAGTCCGTCAGGTGTTAGCTTGAGCCTATTAGCAGTTACTTTCTCAACCTCTGATTCATTTATTGCTATCTCAACGGATTCAATCTCGCCTGCTGCATTGGTAAAAGCTGTTACTATTTTACCTACTATCCTACCGTACTCGTCCTTAATGTTCTGTCCCATAAACTTCTCTATTTGGTCTATAGTTAACACCATACACTACACCGCATTAATGCTCTAAGTAATGCTAAGCTTAAAAGGTCTCTGTCTTATCATTTATTGCCTTTACACCATATTGAAGGCATTTTAGATGTTAATTAATACTCATCGTAGTATTATTACTAGGTGGCTAACTTGGATTTCGATATAGAATTCGTTAAAGCTCTTCAAGTACTTGACTCTAGAGGAGACCCTACGGTTGAGGTCATAGTTGTAACTGAGGGTGGAGGTGTTGGTCGTGGTATAGCACCAGCTGGTGCCTCAAGGGGTAGATTTGAGGCTATAGATTTAAGGGATGGTGGTAAGGCTTACCTAGGTCGTGGAGTATTAAGAGCTGTTGAAGCCGTTAATAAGTACATAGCTCCTGCTATAAGAGGTATGGACTCATCTAGATATCGTGATGTTGATAAGAAGATAATAGAGATAGATGGAACTGATAATAAGTCAAGATTAGGAGGCAATGCAATGACAGCTACATCACTAGCCGTAATAAATGCAGCAGCTGATACAGCTGACATACCACTCTTTGAATTCCTTGGAGGTAAGAGAGCTAGAACACTACCCACGCCATTAATGAATATAATCAATGGTGGAGTCCACGCAGGTAATGAATTAAGTATTCAAGAGTTTATGATAGTTCCTGTAGGAGCTGATAGATTTTCTGAAGCTCTTAGAATAGCTGTTGAGGTTTACAAGAACCTTAGGAACGTGTTAAAGGAGAGGTATGGATCCCTAGCTATAAACTTAGGTGATGAAGGGGGTTTTGCGCCACCGTTGAGAAATACTGAGGAAGCCCTTAAGGCACTTGAGGATGCGATAAAAAGATCAGGTTACGTTCTAGGTAATGACGTAGTCTTAGCATTAGATGCAGCAGCATCTCAATTCTTCATTAACGGTAAGTATAGAATTGACGGTAAGGAAATAAGCCCTTATGAACTACTTGACTTCTACTTAGACATAGTCATTAGATATTCAATAGTAAGTATAGAAGATCCATTCTCAGAGGATCAACCAGAAATGTTTAGGGAGTTAAAGAGTAAGTTAAAGGGAAAAGCCATAGTAATAGGTGATGATTTAACCGTAACTAGGAAGGATAGAGTCGATAGGTTCTTTAAGGAGGGTTGTATAGATGGAGCGATAATAAAAATAAACCAAGTCGGTACCTTCTCGGAAGCTGAGGATGTTATAGAACTCTTACGGCTCATTGGAGGCAAGGCTATAATAAGTCATAGAAGTGGTGAAACCGAGGATGTCTCAATAGCGCACATCGCAGTAGCATATGAGACAGGACTCATAAAGGCAGGTGCTCCAGCTCGTGGTGAGAGAGTAATTAAGTATAATGAACTACTAAGAATAGAAGATTACTTAGCAGGCGATGCTAGATACTTAGGTATTAAGGTCTTTTCAAGGTAAGACTAACGCGATACCAAGCAGTATAGCACCTAGAACTAGTAGGAATACAGTAAATTCTTTTACCTTCAACGATAACACCATTTTACCTAACTTAATTAGTCCATATATCGCATATACCAGTCCTATAGTTAGTATTATTCCTAGCCCTATGAAGGCAAGCCATTGTGCAATACCTCCATACTGTAGGCCCTTAAATGCGTTTATTATAGGTTCAAGCACTTCTAAACCCATACCTAACACCAGTAGTAATGCTCTCTCTTGAAGATTACTTAAAAAGTTATTAGCATATAAGTACATGGATGATGAGGGTTGAAAGCGATGATAGATGATTAAGAGCTGGGCTCTGACATTGTTCTCTCTTAAACGCTTAATTTGAAGATTAATACTACACATCATTTTTAACGTTTAATTATGTATGTTTGGAGTACTTAAGGGACACATTATGATTAAAAAGCTAAAATATCTATTCATTGCAGTGACGATCATGTGCCTAGTTGGGGCATTTACTTATGTTATCCATATCTCCCTCCAAGCTGGTAATGTCGTAAGGGTAACTGTAACGACTACAACGAGCTTATATGTGACTGGTTTATTGGATTATTTAGCTAATGAGTTTAGAAAGCAGTATCCAAATGTGATGATAGATTTCATAGCTGTTGGTAGTGGTGAAGCACTTGAAAGAGCTGCTAGAGGTGATGCCTGTATGGTGTTTGTTCACGCCCCTTCTTTGGAGAGAAGGTACATCGATAAGGGAGTCATAACTAATCACTTAATCATAGCGTATAACTACTTCGTAATAGTAGGACCTGAAGACGATCCTGTGGGTATAAAGTATGTTAGCAACGTTGCAGAGGCATTTAAGAGAATATACGAGGCAGGCGAGAAGGGTTTAGCCTTATTCGTAAGTCGTGGAGATATGTCTGGAACTCACGTAAAAGAATTATCTATATGGAACATTACAGGCTTAAACCCTCAAGGAAGGCCTTGGTATCGTGAAACAGGCTCAGGTATGGGTAAGACTTTAGTTGTAGCTAATGAGCTAAGAGCTTATACACTTAGTGACATAGGTACGTATCTAATGTTTAAGGAGGAGGGTAGGATACCTTACTTAGAGATTCTCTACATGAATGATAGTATGTTAATAAACATATATAGTATTTACATAGTTAAACAATGCATAGGTGTTGAAAGAACTTATGCAGAGAAATTTGCTAGGTTCATTTACGAACATCAAGATTTGATAGGAAGATATGGTATTGATAAATATGGTCAACCACTTTTCTACCCCGCAAAGGAGCACGAAGAGAAGCTTTATAGGATCTGGTCTGAGTTATCCCGTGAGTAATAATGATATTTGAGCTAAATGCTGAGGTTTTAGAGATTACTATTAGATCTATCATGATATCCGGTGGTGCGGTCTTACTTTCATCTACTTGGAGTTTACCGCTTGCCTACATTACGTCTATTAAAGTTAGGGGTGAATTAATTCCGTCAATACTTGAAGCCCTAATAGGAATGCCGACAGTACTCCTAGGTCTTCTACTCTACTTTTTATTAAGCAGTCAAGGTCCTTTAGGTTTTATGAGAATGCTTTATACACCTCAAGCTATTATACTTGGACAAGCACTTCTCATTACACCCTTAATAATAGCTACCAGCTATAGGATACTAAGGTACTCAATAGAAACTTATGGCGAATTAGCATTATCGTTAGGAGCGAGTAAAGGTCAAGCCATGATTATTGCATTTAGGGAGTCTATTCCCGGGCTCTTAGCATCCTTAACCATGGCATTCTCTAGAGCCATAGGTGAATTAGGAATTGCGTTAATAGTTGGAGGTAATATTAAAGGTTATACAAGGGTTTTAACAACAGCAATAGCACTTGAAGTATCTAAAGGTGATTTTGAAAAAGCTGTGAGTTTAGGTATGATGCTGTTATTGATAATGGTAGTACTTGCCTTAACTATTAAGTCTATAAGGAGGTTATTAACGTGATATACCTTAAGAATGTATGGTTTAGATACCCTGGTAGTAATTCATGGGTTCTGAGGGACATAAATTTAAAGGTACTTCCTAATGAGGTAATTTATATAGTTGGCCCTAATGGAAGCGGTAAGACTACATTACTTAAAATTATAGGACTTCTCTATAAGCCTACAAGAGGTTATGTGATTGTTGAGGGTAAGGAGTTTTGGAGTTTAAGTGAATCTTTAAAGACTAAGTTAAGAAGGGATGTAGTTTACGTGTTTGAGAAGCCTATACTACTGAGGAGGAGTGTTATTGAGAATGTTGCATACGGCTTATTAATAAGAGGTTTTAGAAGAGATGAAGCATTTAGAATGGCGGAAAACGTACTTAATACCTTAGGAGTTAATTACTTAGCCAATCGTGATTGGTATGAGCTCTCAGCAGGTGAGGCGCAAATAGTATCTATTGCAAGGGCATTAATATTAAGGCCAAAAATCCTACTACTTGATGAACCGTTTACACATTTAGATAGAGCTAAAAGATCAAAGCTTATTGAAGTGATTAGCAACCTTAAGAGAAATGGCGTAGGTATTGTTCTTACATCTCACATTGAAGATACAAGGCTTCCCATAGATAAGATCGTGTACATTGAAAATGGAAGCATTCATGAACGAACTTGATCATGCAAGGAAAAAGTAATCACGTTATTAAGCGTATTGAAGGCAATTCTTATTTAGCTTCTACTGCATATCAGATTGGTGTTAACCACATGGTTAAATGTCCTATGTGTGGTACGGAAGTGAAGAATCCTGAGAAGACCTGGCAGCTAGTAGCACCTTTACCGGATGCTGAAGGGAGAATAACTATTACAGTTATGGGTGTTTTCAAATGCCCTAATTGCGGATATCGATGGAAGACTAAAGTATCAACGTTAAAGGTAGGTCCGGAAGGTGAAGTAGAGATAGAGACTAGGAAGAGGAGGAAAAGGAGAAAGGAGGAAAGGAAAGAGCCTAAACCAAGTGGCCCTATAATAGAGGTGGATATCTCAGATATAATTAAGGAGGAATTATGATTTTATGACTATTAAGAAGTATTTAAGCACCATCATAGACATAACTATATTCCTACTATTTCTAACATCATTAGCGTTAATATTAACGGGCAACTTAATGTTGGCTGTAGTTGAAGGTACATCTATGGAGCCCCTCCTTCAAACAGGAGATATAGTTATCGTTACTAAGGTAAATATTAAAGACATAAAACCTGGTGATGTGATTGTTTATAAGAAGTATAGGGGTACGTATGTAATCCATAGAGTAATGGAGGTAAAGGTAAGTAATGGAAGGGTTATAATAATAACTAAAGGTGATAATAACTCTTACTATGACCCTCCAATAACATCTGAAAAGATAATAGGTAAAGTACTAGCTATTGGAGATGCTATAGTAAAGATACCTGCACTCGGCTTTATATCATTATGGTTTAAATCCATACTTATTCATTAAGTTCAAGATATCCCTACATAGCCCACCTAATGATGTAAGTCTGTTAATGTGCTTAGAAAACTCTTCAAACGTAATCCCAGTACGTAACTTCCATTCTTGGTACGCCTTCCTGAGGTTCTCAAATGCCTTAAAATGCAGGTCACAAAGCTTAACTTTAGCTGTACCTATAATTAGTTCATGAGAACTTCTCCTCCAACATAGAGAGCATTTATTCTCCTCATCACCAACATTGCTTATACGTTTAATATACTCTAATCCATACTTTACTATCGACTCCTTTACACTGTTTAGCTTTGATGCTATTACCTCCTTAGCCCTAGTTACGACTTCAGCTCTACTTATCTCACCTAGAATTACCTTGTTTAGATATTCCTCAAACCTACGTGTCAATTCTACACTAGTAAGCTCAGTAAATAGTGAATTTAGGATATTAGCTACTATCATACCTATTTCAGTTATTTCAATTCCCTTAGGTGTAGAACGTAGGTAGCCTCGTTTAAAAAGTATGTCTATTATATCAGCCCTTGTTGCCTCAGTACCTATGCCTACTTCCTCCATCCACTTTAGGAGTGATGCTTTAGTATAAAGTTGGGGTGGTTTCGTATAAACATGAGTAATTTTAACTGATGATATAGGTACGTAGTCACCAGCCTTAAGTATGGGTATGTCCTCATCCTTCATTCTATTAAACGGATATATTTCAAGCCAGCCATAATCTAAAACCTTACAACCACTTAGAGAGTATCTTAACTTACCTACACTAAAGACATACCTTCTGCAAATAATTCTTGACTTATCTCCGAAAGAAGCAAGATATCTCCTAACGATTAAGTCATATACCTTTACTTCTTTTTCACTTAGTTTCCTCTTAGGAAGCTCACCTGTTGGATATATAGCTGGATGAGCTAAATCGGTTTTGCTACCCTTGACAGGTTTTAATACTTTCCTTTTTAACAACTTCATAGCATATACTCGATACTGAGGATCTTTACTTAAAGCCTCTATTATTAATCTATTATTCAAAGTTGGAGGTAGTTGCTGAGAGTTAGTCCTTGGATAACTTATGATGCCTTCTAGGTAGAGATCCTCAGCTATTTTTAAGGTTTCTGACGGTGATAAACCGTAAATTCTTGATGCTTCAAGCTGTAAATCAGGAAGGTTGAAGGGAGGTGGAGGTTCTAATGTCCTTATTTGAGTCCTAGCATCAATAACTTTTGCTTTACCTAATGATCTTGTCTCCTCAACTAATCTTATGGCTTCCATACGTGAGTTGAGGGGTTCATATAAGGGCTCTAAATTATACTCTCTACCACCATACCTTATTTTAACTGTTATTGTAAATGATATTATCGGCACAAATAGCTCTCTTTCTATAAATCTCTTATACGCTTCAATTAATGTTGGTGATTGAACCCTACCAGCGCTTAAAATCAATCGCTCCCCCTTAAGCTGTCTAATTATGTCCATTAAAGCTCTACTAATGTTTATACCCCAAATCCAGTCAAGCTCATGCCTACAAAGTCCTGCCTCAACCATGCCTACATCTAACGGCATTAAATTCATGAATGCCTTCCTTAATTCATCTTTAGTTAATGATGAGAACTTTACCCTCTTTGCCCTACTTAAATCACCAAATTCCTTAATTATCATATATCCTATAACTGAGCCCTCTATATCATAATCACAGGCATTAACATAGTATCTAGCACGTTGTGAAAGCTTCTTAAGAGCTTCATAAAACTTCCTTAGATGCTTCGAATTCTTCTCAACATACCATCTAGGTACCCATCTATAATTAAAGATAGGGTACCCTCCCTTATCTGAATTCAGAGAAAACAGATGGCCAGCTGTTGGTGCAACAACAACTAATCTATTATTAAAGTATCCCCACCAGTAAGGAATACCCTCGATATATCCTTTCCTATTTAGTCCTAATGCCTCAGCTATCTTAGCTGCAGCTTTAGGTTTTTCAGCTATGACTAAGGTATAGCCGTATGGTAGTGTAAAATCCCTCCTTATACTACGTTTACCCTTCTTCACCTTACTTACCCTAGTCTAAATGCTATAAAGTATTTGCCTAGATATAAGGGGCGAGAGGGTACGGGATGTGGTAAAGGTTTATGTGGAGGTACATGTCCATGAGGTAAGTATCTAGGTAATATAAGTATGATGGAGCTTACCTCCTTGCTCTTAATCTCTTCAATATTACCGACAACATTACTTGTTAGTACTTCTACCCAGTATCTTAATCTTACCTCAGGTACTACATAGTAAAGATTACTAGTGTTAAATCTCCTAATTATGGTGTTAAGCTCATTAAGGGCTTCACTTGGTATCGAAGGCTTAATGACAATTAATTGATTAATAGTGAATAGTGCTATGAATCCTAAAATAACTAAATGTAGGGGTAGGACCGCTCTAAAGCTCTTTATGCTATTCATAATTAAGGCGAGGATGTAGCTCATAGGTATTAAGCTCATTAAGTTGAGCCTCCATAAATACTCAGGAGGAGTTAAGGGTATATTTAAAATTATAAGAACGGTTATCATTGTTAATGTGACCACCTTGGCATGTACGTCCTTGGGTAGGTTTAGGAGCACGGAGAGTGATGCAATGATTATAGGTATTGTGAATAAGTATAAGTTATTCTTAAAAAGTAGTGCAATGCTGGCTTCGTTAACATGCGCACTTAGATAAGTGAGTAAGTTAATGATAAAGGATTCAATTTTCAGCATATCGCCTCCAAAGATGTAGGGAAGTGCAATACCTATGAGTATGAGAACAGCTGAGGTAATTAGTGGTGGAAGCATTAGTTTGGTAATCTTGATAGCTAAGCCCGTATTACTACTCTTTAGGGAGAGTATGACATAAATTAAGAGCATTACTAATAAGAACATAACCGTAAACATGAAGTCGAGAATATGTGTAAGTGATGTTATAGAAATTAATAGTGAAGCTAAGATTGAATACATTGGTTTATGAGTTTTTAAAGTCTTAATTATGAAGAATAACGTCAAGAGTATAAAAGTCAATCCTACAGAATTCTTTACTAAATCAAACATTAATCTAACAATGAATGGAGAGAAGATATATATGGTTAGAGATATGAAAGCAGGGACTTCACCATTTAATTCTCTGATCATGAAGTAGAGAGGTATAGCACTAATTAATGTTAAGACCACAGCTCCTACTTTGATACCAAAAACAATATCATTAAATATGAGTGCAAAGAATGAAAGCATATAAAATGTAAGAGGAGGGTCAGGATACTTCAGCTCTAGGTTATGTAGTAAATACCTTACCTGAATTAGGTAATAAGGCCCATCTATACCATGTAATAGGTTTGTTGAGAATTGCCTGAGTAAGTAAATAACTAATGCGGTAGTCACGATAATTACTGGCAGTAAAGATTTAAGCACTTTAACCATGTACTTCACCGATAATAGCTTTGATTCAGTATCATGGTTGGGAGAATAATTAGTGTGCGCGGTGAATACGTCCCTGGGCCTTTCATCCTCCCGAGAATTCTCGGGCGTCTAGCCCATCCTACTACTTTACACTGATTTTTAAATTTTGAATGCTTAAACCTGTACTTTTCCGAAGATTTTCTTCTCGAGCTCTAATAGCACATTAACTGGTATAAGCTCTTTCTCTCCACCAGGTTTATATCTTACTAAGGTTATAGGTAATACCCCCCTACGTAACTCTTCCTTAGCTATCTCTACTGGGTCTTTAGGGAATGAAGAAATATCTATTAGCGGCATAGCACCTAGTGAAAGTTGTAATGCTCGAGCAGCAACTATCCTTGCTTTCTCGTAACGTGTTAATCGTGGTGGTCCTATTCTCACAGGAGGTTTCTTGATTAAATTAACAGGCACGCTATCCACGTTAACCTCCCCTAACACCTCAACTACTTGCGTGTAAGAAGTAAATAAAGCTTAAGCTTATTAGCTAAAACAATTTAGATGACGTAGGTATATATTTAAAGCTTCTTTAAAAAGAAGGGATTACTCAAATTCAAATTTTCCCTTTTCCTCCTCCTCTCCTTTCTTTCCTTTCTTTTCCTCTTTCTTTGTGGGTGCAGCAGCTATTACATCATCAACCTTTAGTATAGCTGATGCAGCCTCTGTTGCAGCCTTTATTACTTGCTTCTTAACTAGTACGGGATCTATGACGTTGATCTTTGTCATGTCATCTACTATCCTGCCATTGAGTACGTCTATGCCAGCATGGATCTTACCCTGGTCATGTAGCTTTCTAAGCTCCATTAACGCGTTTAGTGGGTCAAGGCCAGCTGTTTGAGCTAATACGGTAACTATCTCCTCTAATGCGTCAGCAAAGGCTTTAACAGCTAATTGCTCC
>CAZUAD010000025.1:2789-15570 GCA_964618155.1 uncultured Desulfurococcaceae archaeon | reverse complement strand
ATTTTATACATGGGTATAATCGCAAATAAAACTGATTACGGACCTTAATACTAAACTAATAAGCTCCCTATTATGTCTCAATATGGATGATGAATTTTCGGGGAGTATGATTAGATGATGTAGCGGTTACCCACCTGACTACGATCCTTTTGATAATGCATTAAGACATGCATTTAGGTCGCTTGTTTCATTTAAGCTTCGTCTAAACACCCTAACGTGCTCCTTAGTTATTGGGTTATAGCCATGTTTAATAGTGGTTATCCAGTGAATACACGTACCTATGATTTCCCAATCCATGACCTTATCAATAATACCCTTCTTTACAAGTTCTTCAAACATTCTAGGAGTCGGTGGAGTCAATTCTCTTTTGATATCGAATAATTCGTGATAGATTAATGATATGTAGTTATTAGCTGTTACTCTAGCCCTAAACATGATATACTCCTTAGCATCATTAACGTCTTGAAGCTTAATCACTCTAGAGTCAAAGTATAAGGGGATTCCTAAGTTTAATGATGTATGAGAGGATATTATGGATGATGAAATGCTAACCAACTTGAACACCCTACCACCGTAAGGTAAGGGCTTCATGATTATCAGGTTGATTTCATCAGACGATACATAACTTAAGTCAGCATTAAACCACTTCATTAGTTCCTTAGCAGCTTTAACCAATGATACATGAACCCTAATATCCCTAGGTTTCCTAAAATCCTTAAGGATCTTACTAAATCTAACTCCATCTAATCTAATAGCTATAGGCTCCTTAACTATACCTCCTACTACCTCTAACTTCTTAAACCTATTACTTAGCCTTGGAAGGTCAATATTTAAAATATCGTGAAGTAACGTGAGTGTATTAGAGCTAACCATAGTTAACACACTTTAGTACCTGTAATGCATGTAAACCCACCATTGTAGCACCCAATAAATGGCTCCTCTTTAACTTCCTTATCTTCCGGACCATAATTTATCAATGTTGATACGCATCCTTCAATCTTAAAGCCCTGAGATTTAAGCATATCACTAACTTCGGTAATGTCATAAAATTTAGCAATGCTATAGAAAGGTGATGACTTTCTCCTCTCCATGTAGTACTTACCCCATTTTGATGTCTTAGGAATGATACATATATGAACTTTACCACCACATTTTAATACCCTAAATACCTCACTTAATACAAGCTTTGGGTTATCAACAAAGCACAGTGCGACTATTAGCAGTACTTCACCTAAGGATGAACTCCTAAAGGGTAAGTACTCTCCAAATCCTAAGACTACTTCAACACCTCTGCTCCTAGCTATCTTAGCCATATTGACTGATGGTTCTACCCCTAATTCGATACCTAGTCTAGATGCGAAATAGCCCGTACCAACGCCTACCTCAAGAGCAGGCTTATATCCTTGAAGAACCCTGTTAACAGCTTTAACTTCATTCTCTACAGTAATCCTATGTTCCTCAAACCATTTCTCATACCTATACCAGTATACATCAAACACTTCGTAAGGCAAGATAATACCTCCAAGAAACCCTAACGTTAGAGGGATAATCTACGTAGTGGCGTTTATATAGCCTACCTTTTTTAAATTAGGTACTACAAAAGTTACGTGTTGAAGCCCCTATTGGGGAGCATCTATGTTTAGGTCTCTAAGTAATGTAAAGGAAATTACGAGTAAGAGAAGATTTGAGTCAAGAGATATAGTCAAGAGATTAGGCTCCCTACCACCAGTTAGGGTTCATATCAAGAATCACCCTATAGATATGCCTGTAACTATATTCAATGCTGCAGCAATATTAAGGGATGACACAGTCTATGTTTACGCTAGGGTCATACTTGGATACTACATGTACGTTAGTGCGATAGCATTGATAAGGATACCCATACACGACCTCTTCAACGGTGCCATAAATACATCGCACTATGCTGCAGAAATAGTTGTTTACCCCTCAACTAAGTATGACATATGGGGTACTGAAGACCCACGTATTGTGCAAATAGATGATAAATGGTACCTCATCTACACAGGTAGAACAGTCAACTACTTCAACCCTGTAATAAGACGTGAAAGAACCCTACCAGTTATTGCTGTTAGCAAGAATACTGATGGTAGGAGATGGGAGAAATTAGGAGCTGTAGTCCTACCAAAGCTTCTAAGATCACACTTGGTGAGTGATAAAGACGCATTCATAGTTAAGGCAAACAACGGCGATCTACTGGTATTCCATAGACCACACTTAGACGACGATACACACCACACAATAGTTAGTAGGATTGACGGACTTCCTGAGAAGGGTCTTGAAGAGCTTGAGGTTAAGGATAGTATTGCAGTCCTTGAGACCGCACCTTTTGAGGTTAAAATAGGTTGGGGTACTCCACCAATAGAAGTTGGTAGTGGTAGATACCTAACCATACTCCATGGTGTCGATAAAGAGTTAGAGGCCTATAGGGCCTTCGCAGCATTAATAAGATATGAGGGCAAAGAACCTGTTGTTGAGGGTGTTACACCTTACTACATAATGGAGCCTAAGGAGCTCTATGAGGTATATGGGGATAGACCTCTAACTGTATTTCCATGCGGCTTCTTTAAGTACGACGATAAGGGTATAGTAGTTTATGGTGCAGCTGACTACGTCATAGGCTTTGGTGAGGTAGATATTAACGAATTAGTAGGAATTATTGAGTCTTCAAAAGACTAATCTAAACCTAATTCTCTCCTAACGAACTCGTCTATTTCTACCCCAATTCTATAAGACCTCCTATAAGCTGCTTCAACGGTCTTCATCAATGCCGCCTTAACACCCTTAGACTCCATAGCCATTAAGCCTCTTATAGTGGTCCCTGCAGGTGTTGTTACTGCATCCCTCATTTCAGCTGGATGAACTGCTGGGTTAGATCTAAGGTACTCAGCTGTCCCCTCAAGTACGTCTAGTATTGACCTATAGGCCAGGTCCCTAGGCATACCAGCAGCTACAGCTCCTAATACTAAAGCATCAACTATTTCAGCAATAAATGCTGGACCACTACCCGCAAGACCTGTCCATACATCTAAGTACTCCTCAGGAACCCAGTACACTCTCCCGAAGCATGTGAATACTTCTTCAACAACATCTCTATATCCACCTTTCACATCAGTTATTGCTGTAGAGGACTTCCTAACGGCGATGTTTATGTTAGGCATTGCCCTATATACTTCGGCCTTAGGCATAACCATTCTTAACGTACTAAGTTTTATACCTGCCATGACCGACACAACAACCTTATCATTCCATGAATCCCTATTTACCTGCTTAACCACTACGGGAAAGTGGTGAGGTTTTACACTTAATATTACGAAGTTAGCCTCTCTAACAGCGCAGTCGTTATCCCTTGTTGCTTCAGCACCTAACGACTTAGCGTTTAGGAGTGTCGCCTCAGACCTACCAGTAGCTATTATCCTCACCCTAGAATAGCACTGCCTTAAAGCCTTAATCATGGCTGAACCAACCTTACCAGCACCTATTATCGCTATAGTACCGCTAAAGAGCTGACCCATGATTAAACACCTGCAAGTATATAGGTACTAGCCGTGAAATATAACTGTTGATTCTAAAAGAGGACATCAAAAATATTACACCATACGCAAATACCTAAGTACAGGTGTTGCAATTTAGATTAATGTTACCGTAAATGCCAGGATAGTGAATCGGCATTAGCTATATCACTATGGTAATGAATTTCAAATAAGTCCATGTACTTGAATCTAGCGTCATAGTAGTATTAATCTAGGAGCGATAAATGCAACCATCAATTAAGGCTCATCAACTGCATATTAGGTCTAGCTTGTGTCAATAAGTGGTGACATATTTGATTAGGAGGTTATGGGTTAGTGATGTGGATTTAATTAAGTGGATTAAGGAGGATTTAGGAATTATGGACTTAACAACTTACTTACTAGGTATTGATGGTAGAGGTGTCGCAGAGCTCATTACGAGGGAGGACATAGTTGTTTCATGTAGTGAGGAAGCAGCTAGGATTTATGAATTATGTGGTGCATCGAAGGTTGAAGTACTTAAGCATAGTGGTGAGAATGCCTCAAAAGGTGATGTATTAATTAAGGTTTTAGGTGATGCAGTAAGTTTGCATAAAGCTTGGAGATTAGCGCAAAACGTACTAGCAATATGTTCTGGAGTATCAACTAAGACCCATAAGTTAGTATCTGCTGCTAAGAAGGTTAACCCTAAGGTGGTAGTGGTTGCTACAAGAAAGACCCCTCCAGGTCTTAGGAGTCTATACTATAAAGCCGTGGTAGCAGGTGGAGCATTACCTCATAGAATGGGTTTATCAGATACCGTACTCATATTCGAGAACCACCTAGCATTTCTAAGCAATAAATTATTTAATGAAGTCATTGGCAGGGTAAAGAGTTTAGCACCATTTAGGAAGGTAGGGATTGAAGTAAATAGTATTGAAGATGCTATAAGAGCAGTAAAGGCGGGTGCTGACATGGTGCAGCTTGAGAGATTTAAACCTAGTGAGGTCATTAAAGCTATTGAAGTTTTAAAGGGAATTAGAGAGGATGTCGTAGTTGCTGTTGCTGGAGGTATTGATGAGGATAACATAGAAGAATACGCTAATACAGGTGTGGACTTAATAGTTACTTCAGCACCCTATAAAGCAACCCCAGCTGATATAACGACTAGGATGAAGGCTATTAGTGATTAATGAATTGTCAAATTAAGTTTAGCTAATCGGCTTCTTAACCTTACTAACAACTCTAACATCGGTAATTCGCGTCCACGGATACTGTCCTCTCTCATCCTTTTCATACTTCTTAACCATATCCCAAATAGCTAGTAATGCAGCCATAACCCCTGTTAAAGCCTCCATTTCAACACCTGTTTTAGCGTCGGTTTTAACGGCTACTATAACCTTAATACCTTCATCCATAACCTCATAATCGACCTTAACGGAGGTTATAGGGATGTTATGTGTTAATGGTACTATGTTCGGTGTATTTTTAACGGCCATTATGGCAGCTATAGTTGCAACAGAGAATACATCGCCCTTCTCAATACGCCCTTCTCTCACTCGCCTAATAGTCTCATTCCTTAATTTAATGAATCCTTCAGCTACAGCCTCTCTCCTAACAATTTCTTTAGTCGTTATGTCAACCATTGAAACACCCATTTATGATACCCTCCTAAAGTATGGTTCCCTTAAGCTATTAGCTTTAACTATTAACCTTTTAATTTCCTCGATATCACCGCGTTTAATGGCAGGTCTTAAATCTATATAGACATCACGATATATGCACGTCTTTAACCTACCATCAGGAGTTAATCTTATTCTTGTACACTTCATACATAAGTCTGGGTTAGCATAACCTCGAACTATGGTCACCTTAATACCGCTATCTAGTACATAGGTAGGTCTATTCTGAAACTCTTTAATATACTTCTTAATACTTACCTCCTCTAGATAATTAATGACACCGTTAAGCCTTCTATGGAGAAGCTTCCATTCATTAATACTTAGCCCTAATGGTATTAACTCAATGATGTTTAAGTCTAAATCATACATAGAGGCAAAGTTTATTATATCCTTTACCTCCTTTTCATTATAACTTAATAGTAGAAAGTCAAGTCTCAATCTAATACCTACATCCAATGCTTTTATTATACCCCTAATAACAGAGTTTAAATCACCCTTAGTTATTACCTTAAATACGTTAGGTCTCAGTGAATGTAGGCTTACATTTATGTAATCAATACCTGCCTCCTTTAGACCTTCAGCATAACGTTCTAATAGTGAGCCGTTGGTTGTTAAGCTTAATACCTGAGCATAAGGTCTTATCTCTTTAACTATTTCAATTATGTCATCCCTTACTAAGGGCTCACCTCCAGTTATCTTATAATTCTTAATACCTAACTCACTAGCTGCCTTAGCTACTAGACCTAACTCCTGGGGTTTTAACTCATTTAATGATTCCCTATCAAGCCTTATACCTTCCCTATGACAGAATATACATGAATGGTTACATCTCATAGTAACGCTAATCCTCATATGTGTTAGAGGTCTTCCGTACCGATCTATAAGTACCACTAAGAATTACCTCCTACTAAACTTCTTTAGCAGGAAGTAATCTGTTATACCTCCTTCACCTAGCTTGAGAAGTTCATTACGTGTCCAGGGAATACCCAGCATTAGTTTAGGTAACAATAAGTCGAGGACATTCCATTCCCTGAAGTAGACTATGGAACCGGGAACACCTATTATCGCTTTACCATCTCTATAAGCTAGCATTGTCATAGTATTTGGTTTGATAGGTATTCCATAAGCTACCACCTCAGATGATATTGATGCTATAGCCTTATGTGTATAATCTGTTGGATCAATACTCATACCACCCGTAGCTATAACTATGTCTGAACAATCTAAGGCAGTAAGTAATGCAGATTTAATCCTTCCTAGATCATCAGGTACAATAGTCTTAAATACTATTGACCCACCACACTTCTTAACCTTATTCTCAACAACAATGCTTGCTTCATCCTTTACTCTACCTTCCCAAATCTCTGTCCCAGTAACTACTATCGAGATACTGCTCTTTCTAGGCTTCAAGACGTTGATTATGGGTGAGTACTTTTTAGCATTCTCTAATCTCTTTCTAAAGGTGTTTAGGCTAATAAATAGTGGTATTAAGTCAACAATACCTACTACCTCACCCTTATCAACGCATGTGTAACCCTTCCTAGTAATTAAGACGAAATCACCTTGTTCATTAACCTTTACTAAGGCATCACTCTTAACAACTAGGATACCATTAGTGCTTGCCTTAATTAACGCTTTACCCTCCCCGGATCCCTCAACATATGTGCCCTGCCCTGCTACTATTTTAGCAAACTCATAAACTGCCTCAACCTCATGAACTAGATCACCTTCACCCTCATCTTCAACCAATACATAGTAATGTCCTGTACGTTTAAGTAATTCAACATCTTCTGCCCTAATCCTATGACCACGTCTAAGTATGGCCCCCTTAAAGTCCTTAGTAACCATAGTTATATCATGAGCTAACCTAAGACCTATAGCATCTTCAGCTCTAACAAGCCTTGGTGACAGAGTAAGCACCAAGAGTATGGTAACGTATGAGTTTTTAAGCGTATTACATATATGTTTACGTACTTAAACGTATTGTAATTGAAAATGTAAATATATATGTTTACGTATAGTAAGATGGTTGATTATGTAGGAACGGTAATTTTACCTCTTACCATTAATTACTTGGTGGGTTTGTGGGTAGGAGACGTTACGGTCTGTTGACGGAGAGGCAATATTTAGTTCTTAAGTTAAGACTTCAAGGTTTAACTCAAGAGGAAATTGCTAGAATGCTTAATACGTCAAGAGAAAATGTATCAATTATTGAGAGGAGAGCTAAGGAGAATATAAGGCTTGCTGAGGAGACCTTGAAAGCTTACAAGGAGCTATTAGCACTTGGTGAAGTAATTATTGAGCCCGGTACTCACCTTATAGAAGTACCTAAGATACTCATAAGTGAGGCTGATAAGCTTAAGGTTAAGTTAAAGGCTAATTTCACAAGGATTTACGATGAAATAAGATATAGAGCTCGTGAATGTGTTAGCGGGACTAAGGTCATAAAGCCTATAAGGGTGTTAATTTATAGAGATGGAGACTTTGAGGTATGTCCTCATAGCTAACTTAAACTATCTTCAATACCTTAACTACATTAAATCTATAATCCTTAACCTTCGCAACAATATCTCTGCTCAATGCAGTAATAGCTAGAAGACCCCAAGGAAGTGCTTGAGCCTTCTTTACGAGACTTAATGCTGCATCCACGATGCTTAGGTCATTAAGTATGTTAGTTACTAGTAAGACGTAATCATCTCTCTCTATACATCCTTTAGGTAATGCTAAATACTCTACACGCCCATCAACATTAGAGTGGTATGTCTCGATAATGTACTTACTAGAAAACGTTGAATCAGCCCTCCTTGTTGCGATACAGAGATTCACTCTTACCCAATAAGCTATCGATGTAGCTAAGGGAGCTGAATCCTCAGGAAATGCGACAACGACATCTATATCATCGACTTTAGGTATGGTTGTAGCGTAAAAGCCTAGTAGGTCTAGGAATCCTATATTATTACTTAACCTCCAAACCTCTATACGACCCTTCTCATTAGGTTTTACGACTCCATCTAATATTCTTTCTATGAGTTTAAGCTCATTTATTCTCTTTAAGATCTTCCTAGCAGTAGATTCTTCGGGTACTGTTAAGTAATTAACATACCTCCAAAGAGCTTGCTGCGGTATGTCAAGCATTGATTCAAGGTCCTTGAATGTGTAGAAGCTTTTTAAAGCATTTAATAACCTAACAACTAAGCTTCTAACATTCCTTTCATCATACTGAGATATATTTATAAACTCCTCATTACCCATACCAACCACGTTCTACTTGAATCTAAGCTGTTAGGGTTAAAAACCGCATTCCACACCCAAGTAGCCATATACTTACCCAATATTACTTCATCTATAATTAGATGTCACTATAAATAATTACGTGTATGTTTAAGAGATTCAAATTACCCCCTTAACGTAGAGTGTTAGAGGGTCTTTCGGATGAATGAGAGCATCCCTAAGGAGATGCTCATTACCGAGCAATTCAGCGCTGAAGACGTGATTGTCGGCAAGCATGTATTTGGTAATCTATATGGTATAGACCCTAAGATCGCAAGTGATGAGGGAAGGCTAAGAGAGATAGTCTTAGAGGCCGTAAGGTTATCTAAGACAAAACTTGTTGAGCTTAAGTCGTGGAGCTTTGGAGGTAGGAAGGGTGGTGTATCCGTCATAGCACTAGTTGAGGAGTCGCATATTGCCCTACATACCTGGGTAGAATACGGTTATGCTACGGTTGACGTCTATACGTGTGGTGAGTATTCAGATCCGTGGGCAGCATTTAAGCATATAGTTAAGGAGTTAAGGCCTAAGTACTACACCGTAAACTATGCTGATAGGAGCGGTATAATGTATGTTCAATCACATAAGTAGCTTAGGTTGGGGGCTTTAGAAGTTAAGAAATATTCGTCTCCTTACGGTAGGACTCTTGGTGAATTACTTGGGCAGTAAGAAGGTAGTGGTTAGTGAGGAACTACTTAAATTACTGAGTGAGGGTAAGGTGAGGTACTCAGGCTATAGGATAAAGATTGGGAGGTGGATTCTTAAGGAGAAGAAAGGTGTTTTCATTGGTAGTAAGGGTTAAGTTAAGGGTAAAGAGTAAGAGGTCTAAGTCCATCTTAGAACTTGTAGTTCTCGCTAATGGAGGAGCTGAAAGCCCTAGACCATGCATTGTACTAAGACCTGAAGAGGCTAGAAGGCTAGGTTTATGGCCGATTGATAAAGCTGAAATTTACTTAGTTGAGGAAGCATCCAGCACTTCTGAAGCTTACCTAATACCTGGTTCAGTAATTTTGGAGCTAATTGATGAGGAGGGTAAAGTATTAAGTAGCGTTAATGCAGACTTAGTCGTACAGGAAGGGCTTTCCGAGCCACTAATTACTGATATAACTATAGATGAGATAGGCATTAGAGTTATTAGTTTTTGTAAAGGATTGTGGAGATTAAAGGACGATCATGAGGGTATTGTAAGAATGAGTGCTAAGAGGTAGGCAGTACTTAGTACGCTACTTAACCTTTAATTCTACGCATTCATCAATTATAGTTGGGGATGATGTAGATTGGTCTTTGATGATTGGTGAATGAGGGAGCGATTGCTGACCTTACTTCTTAATTCCTGATGTGTAGAAGATGCGTTACCTAATTCAAGTCCTTACCGCTTACTTCATTAATGCTCTTATGGGTCTTAACTCACGCTTAAAGGGGTCAAGTATTAAACCAAATATTTCAAGAGTAACAGTACCTAGCAAATTTTCATCTTCACTTTCACCAAGAACTACCGGACTATGTCTTTCACCATAACCTGGGAGTTCTATTAATGCTTCCGAAATCTTCCTCTTAATACTTGTACCGTCAGCTAGGATAAATTCCATCTCACCAAGTGGTTTTAGTCCTAAGTACTCCCGGACCTGCTTCTTAAGTACGGTGTACGTTGCTCCGGAATCAAAAGGAATCTTACCCTAACCTTCCTCTCACTATGCTTTACTATACCCTCAATGAAGATTAAGCCCATGACTTTTTATCCCATCTATAATGCGTAAAGAACTTTATATTACTTAACATTACATTAAAAGGTAAAGATTCAATTAGCTTCTCATTAGATAAACATTTATTATTTAGGTCTTAAATAGGTTAGAGCAGGTGGTTGTATGAATAGGGATCAGCTTATTGGTGTAGGTCTTGTAGTTGTTGCAGCTGTTGTTATAGCTATTTACGTATGGTTGGTATTCTTCACGCCGTACGACATCCTTGTACTAAAGCTTACAGGAGCCATAGCAATAGCAGCTATATTTGGTATTATCGGTTGGATAGGGTATACTCTAGCAACAACACCACCACCCAAGCCTATTGAAGAGATAGAGAAGGAGTTAGAGGAGGAGTTAAAGAAGCTTGAGAAAGAGGTTAAGGAGTCAGAGGTAAAGGAGAAAGCAGGAGAGGGTGTAGGTAAGCAGTAGCATCGTAAAATTTACAACTCTTAGGTGTAGGGACCGTAATGCTGTGTCATTTTTAGTAATTTATACATGAAGAAAAGGAATAAAGCCACCATAATCACGATAGCCACTAAGCCTACTATTAATGGTAGATACATCATTACCCCCTTACCTGAGAAGCATATAGGAATGAATAGTATGATAACACACCCAGTAACGTTAGCTTCACCTTCACCGCCAACGACTATCGGCTTAATCATCGATGATATTATTAGCATGAGGCCAGCAATTATTAGCATTACTCCCAGAAGCTGTAGAGGTCTCATAACTTACCACCTAGTACGAGATAGAGGACCACTAAGGTAATGGTCATAACCAGTCCTACTATGGCCATAATTAATGCAGTCCTTCTATCACTTCCAAATACTATGGGTAAGGGACCAACAATAACTACTCCACCACCTCTAACCCTACTCTCTACATCTCTAGGAGATCTTAATATAAGGTCTATCATCATCACCATAAAGCCTATGAATACAAGTATGATACCCATGATAAATATTAGCCATTCAGTCATAGCGACCCAATAACCTTAATCTCTCAGGACTTAAATAACTACCTACATAAACTAATACCATAGCATAAACCGAGCACGCTTAGAATTGCCAGAGTAGATGTGAGTGTGAGGAGAGCACCAGCTATGAGCTGATCTTTAGTATGTGCTTTAAGTTTTAGCCTAGACTAAGCAATGGGTATGAGGATTATGTAAAGTAGTGAATGGGTTAGTCCTAAAGTGCAGACTAGGAATGTTGGTCCAGCGATGCCTGCTGTATGGATACTAACCTTGTACCTCATTAGTGATAGGAGCATTAGTAGTAACGTATTTACGCCATAGCTTAGGAAGTACATAGCTATTAGAGAGTTAAGAAGAATTCTTGAAATAGCGAAACCCCCGAAGTATGAAAGTGAGGTTGCTACTAAGTACTTTGGTCTATCTTCAACATTACTTACAAAGAAGTCTGTATAGCCTTTACGCCAATCGAGGATAATCATGAATGTAGGTAGTATAAGCAGGAAGAGTATGCCTAAGAGGAGTGTTGCGAGAGTTAATACTTTCTTAATAGTGACCAAGTAGATGTAAAGATATAGGGAGTAAGGAGGTGCTGAGAATATGTGTGATAACGTTAATGCTACTTGATCTAAGATACCCCTCTTACTCATCTTAATCCTTAGCTATGTATAGACTTAAGTATTTTATGTTGCTTTATTAGGGGGTAGGTTTAGGTATTAGTATTGGTGTACTGAGTTCATTGCTATAGCTAAGCCTTATACCGTAGGCTGATTCTACTATATCCTTTCTAAGTATTTTGTGCGGACTACCTGAAGCAACTACCCTACCCTCCTTGAGTAGTACTACCACATCACTATAGATAGGTACTAAGTGAAGTTCATGCGAGGTTGTGATAACAGTCATCCCCCTACGTGCTAGGTCTCTTAAAAGCTTCATCACTAAGGACTGGTTCCCTACATCAAGAAATGCTAAGGGCTCATCAATTAAGAACACCCTAGGATTCCTTGCTAACCCCATAGCAAGTAAGACAAGTTTTAACTCACCACTACTTAAGCTACCTATGAAACGATTTAGTAAATTCTCGATACCCAGTGTAGAGGTAACCTCCATCATCTTAGCGTAATCCTCTTCATTAGGAATTAACGTCCTCGAAACTCCGTACCTGCCTATTAATATTACATCGCTAACCCTACTCCACGGATCTAGGTTAGGTAGTGTCGGTACGTAGGCTAACATCTTATGTATATTCCTACCACTCCGTAGGTTCTCACCACATATTAGTACGTCTCCTTTGTAAGTTTTTATAATTCCTGCAATAACTCTTAGCAGGGTTGTCTTCCCAGCTCCATTAGGTCCAATAATGGTTACCACCTTTCCTTGGTTAAAGGTTAGTGATATGTCTTTCAGTATATGGTTACCATTAAGTATTACATTAACGTCTTTAAGTATTACATCACATCCGCTCATATCAACCACCCCATGAAGCACGTTTAATGAGCAAGTATAGAAGTGTGGGAACACCTATGAACGTCGTTATGGCAGTCAATGGGACTTCCATTGGCGGGGTAATAATCCTTGAGATAATGTCTGCAGCAGTAACTA
>CAZUAD010000025.1:0-2779 GCA_964618155.1 uncultured Desulfurococcaceae archaeon | reverse complement strand
GTAACTACTTCGGCACCCACTAGTATGGAGAGTGGTAGTACCTTCCTGAAGTCAGAACCCACACTAAGTCTTGCTATCCAAGGAGCTACTAATCCTACGAAACCTATGGGTCCTGCATAAGCAACTACAGCTGCTGTACCAAGTATTGAGGCCGTAATTACCTCAAACCTCAACCTGCTAACAGAAACACCAAGTGATGCCGCTACATCCTCACCGAGAATCAACGTGGAAATCCTCGCAGATCTTAACACCATTACTAGAAGACCTGCTAATATTAAGGGTAGCGAATATAGTAGCTCATAGTCTAATACGAACGAAACACTCCCAAAGAGCCAGAAGAAAACCCCACGAACCTTTGTGAGGAGTTTAAGTATTAAGTATATGTTAATAGAACTAAGGACATAGGACACAGCAACACCAACCATTATGAAGGAAAGCGCTGAACCGCCTACCAGTCTCGACACGGAAAGAACTATACCTAACGCTAATAGGGCTCCAAGTATTGCTGAGACGTACATATATAGCGGTGATACCCCAAAAAACATCATTGTAATTAGGATGCCAAATGAAGCACCTGAGGAAACACCTATTATGAAAGGTTCAGCCAATGGATTCTTAAGTATGTACTGAAGACCTAGACCAGAATAGGAGAGTGCTAGACCCGCTAAGATAGCCGCTAAGGTTCTAATTACTCTTCTACTAATTATTACTAAGACATGCTTAGGAACATTATCAGGATTTAGGAAGTAATTGACTATGTAACTAAAGTCTATTACTCCGTAAGTTCCTACGCATAATGATGTGAAAAAGAATGCAGGAACTGTAGATATAATTAATATTAGTTTATAATTCAAAAACAGCACCTTTAGGAGAGCTCGTAGACGCTAAATGTACTTGGGTCTAAATCGTTAGGTATTTCATTACGACTTAACCCGTAAGCTTCAGGGTGTATTATGGCTATGAGTAATTTCAATGCTAAAGTAATCCTTGGTCCTGGTCTAACTAGGGCGTCATTGTATGAACCTCTAATGCAGTATACGTATCCATTAGCTAACGCTGGTACAAGCTTAAAACCTTCACCAAGTAATTCCTTCAATATGTTTAAAGCGTATGAAGCATTACCACATACATGCGTTATTATGATTATATCGGGTGAAGCCTTAATCAATGCCTCAGGTGATACACTAATCCAACCACTTAAGTTTTCGAAGACATTGATGCCTCCAGCAAATGTTATGAGATCGTGAAGCCACGTGCCATTACCTACGACCCATAAGGGATTGAGCCACACAAGTACTGCTACCTTGGGTTTTCCACGACTAGCTATAGACTTCAGAACGAGATTTCTCATTGAAGATATATTGCTTCTTACATCAAGAGCTACCTTCTTAGCCTTAATCAAGTTACCTGTTGCCTTACCTACGATTACTATCGATTCTACAACATCATTAAGTGTTCTATCAGGTAGTAAGATTAGTGGAATACCTTCCCTACTGAATATTTCCTTCAAGGTGTGATGGCTTACAACGCTATCAACACCTATTATCAAGTCCGGGTTTAATGATAGTATTTTCTCAATATTAGGATACCAACCACTACCTATGTTGGCTATACTACCATTCTTAACAGCTTCAACCACTTCTGGTGGGTAATTTGAGTATTCATCAACACCGATAACCTGCTTACCAGCACCTATTGAGAACAATATCTCCGTAACACTAGGTAGTAGTGAGACTATCCTTGTAGGTCTCTCAGGGATTACTACTACATCACCTGTCGCATCAACAACTGATATAGGGAATTGCGTGATGCTTAATAACTCATTCAGCTCTCTACTTAACTCCTCTAACGATTCCTTTAACTTCACTACATCACTTATACTAGCTAAGCCCTCAATCCTCTTCTCAACATTCTTAATCCTTTTAATAATACTATTAAGATCCTCCTTACTAACAAGTTCTGAAATGCTGCTATTAATCTTAACAAGCTTAGCCTTTAATCTAATTAATTCCTCCTTAATTTTACTAATTTCATTAAGACGTAGTCCAAGGGATTCTACATTACCTGTTAGCTTCTTTATATCTTCATTAATGTTTTCCAAGGATTTCATAACAGAGGTTAGTACTCCACTTAGAGATTTATTAAGTCTTGGAATCTCCTTTCTCAACGACTCATAATGCCTTAGGTTAATTGTATAGAAGGTATATGAGACTCCAATACTGATAATTATAACAATTATAAACAGCAAGGTTATCAATTTAGTGTTCAAGGGTTTAGGCACTACCTGGACACCCTATCCAGATACTCATAAGGATTAAAAAGCTTTAATGAGTGATTAACCTTAAGACAACCATCCAGTAACTTACCACGACTCAATAACCCTTTACTTTCCCTTTAAAGGACTAAGTTCTGATAGATGGTATAGTACTTCTCCTAAATCTTCTTACCTAGTAGTTAAGCTTCTCCATAACTTTACTTAAAATACTTTAAATCGGGAAATGAGATCCAAAACCTACATTCTCCTTAGTATTAACTGAGGTTGAGGTAAACGTAACATGATGAGGCTTTCATAAGCGTTATCATACGCTTAAGATCTTACTCATTATATAACCTCGGTTTAAAGCTTAGGATTAAATTATAAGGAAATTACTTCAGTAATGATTTGCCTTATATACCTGGATTCCATTAACATACGTTGCTAAAACCTTAACGTTCCTGATATTACGTGGATCCAGAACATCTTTATCTACTATTATAAAGTCTGCACTGTATCCCGGAC
>CAZUAD010000024.1:12708-15846 GCA_964618155.1 uncultured Desulfurococcaceae archaeon | reverse complement strand
CTATCCTAATTCCCTAATCTCAACGCCCTTCCTACTAATACGGACTTCAGATCTACCAGGTTTTAACTTTATTTTTAAGAGCTCAATAATTATTTTCCTCATCCTTCTCCTTCTACTTAGCGCCTTCCTATTATGCGTATATGCAAGTAACGCTATTGTAAGTCCTATTATGATAGCGTAGAGGAGATTCTTTGTTATCAATATGAATATTACCCCCATAGCTATTATGAAAAGAAAGAATCCTAGGTCTATAAAGTCCCTCCTCTTAAGTAGTTTAAGGAGGTCATTTAATGACCTCTCGGTTATACCTGAATCCCTGCCTCTTAATGATATTAACTTGATACCCATTAACTCGAGAATCCTCTTAACCCCTAAGAATACCTCAACGCGTCTAAAGACGTCCACATTCTTAACAAAGAGTGCATCAATTTTTAAGTAACCATTAACTATCTTATTTAACATATCCGTTAATCGTGGAGCAATACCATATCTTTCAATGTTTACCTCAAGATCTAAGAATTCAGCTACTACCTTATAATCACTATACTTTTCCTCAACCTCCTGCCTTAATCTACTCTCAGATCTCGACTTTACAACATCATATACTGCTGCTCTCTTCACAATTATTCACCGCTATTTGCCGGAAATACTTTACTTACGAATTCATTCATGATCTCGTGAACTTCCCTGTGCATGAAGGGTTTCATGTCCTCTAGCTCAAATGGATACACAACTGCTTCACGTTTTAAATCTATCAGATGTGTTATCTTAGTGTATGAGGTGTTTAGGACATCCCATATGAACATTGGTCGTACATTCCACATACCAAACATCTTATCACGTATAAACTTCATAGCCTCTCTATCAATATCACCATCAGTAACTATTACTATGTTATAGAAGTAGAAAGTCCTCCATTTAATGGGTCTGGTTCTATTCCATAACTTATCAACTCCCTTAACGTAGTCCTTATCTATGGAGCCTCTTCTAGACGTTATGAAGAAATGTATAACTCTTTTCTTAATGCCTACAGGCTCAAGCTCCTTTTGTGCTTGAAGTATATCGCCTCTAACAATCCTTAATTGAAAACCTCTTCTCTTAAGTATGTCAATGAGTTCAACGACAACCTTATCGATGTCATAAATCATGAAGCACTCCTCAACTATAACTTAATCTAAACCCTTAAATAACGGTATGAACTTCTCACCTTAATCGGTAAGGCCTTTCATTATGTACTTTATGATTTCATCTTTATCTTTATGTATTAAAGCTAATGCAGATAATATGCCTAAGCCCATGTAAAATCCTGAATTATGTCCTATACTAGCTAAACTAAGAAGAGAGTCTAACACATCACCTTTCTTAGCTAAATTTAGTAATACATTAATTACATAATGGGGAACAAACCCCTTCATAGCGTATAGTATGATCTTACCACTAACCCACGAAGTATTTTCAAGAATTTCCTTTTCACTTACTATATTATCTGATTTGCAATGTCTGTAATAAGTACTTACTATGAAGGTAAATGTTGTAAAGAAGTCATCAAACGATGGCGTAAAACCCCTACCTAAACCTAAATACTTAATCATCCTCCTTAGAATATTTCTAATCAAAGTACAGTCCACTTTATTATGGAGTATGTACTCCCTAAAGATGGAAAGAATTACCTTATTAACACTTCGATCCAAAAGCTCACATATATTCCCTATGAATAGAAATTTCCTTATTAATTCCTTAAGATAATCAGAGCCTACATTCAAAGAGATTATTCTTAAGAATCTATCATTAATTACCATGCTATGATATACTTTTGCATCTAGATCGATTATTACCTTAACGTTATTACCTATGTTTAATGATACTAAACTATTGTTAACATCTAAATCAACTCTATCATAAGCTTTAACTAAGTAATTAAAGTCTTGATAAATATCTTGGTCAACATATATGTGAATGGGCGATACTATATATCTTGAGGTTATTGATATTAAGTCGTTAGTTAAGGTTCTTATATTTACTGTACTCCTAAATACATTCAACACCTTACCAAAATATGTAATTCCCTTACTAGTGAAGTTAAGTAATAATCTATAAGCCAGGTCTCCTATCCATTTAGCTTTCAGTACTATCAATTCCATTACTGAATAGTATAGAAAGGTAGTTAATAAGCCGTTGGCTGTATTATTTAGTCAAGACATGAGAAGGTCTGAATATATGTTTAACTAAACTAATACGAACGCAGTAGTTACGTTGCTGGGATAAGCTACTGTCTTAATAATATATTTGAATTCTCAAGTATACAGGTGTGCACTAATATGTACTTCACCTTTAATATATATCTGGCTAAATATATACCGGGAGAAAAGATATGAGTCTAACGATTAGGTCTAAGTTAAAGGGTATTAAGAGATTAATTAGAGGCAGTAATACAGCCGTGCTTAGGTTAAAGGCTATTAAATCTATCGATAAATTCTACATTAATGCGGTCATATCAAGGGCCGTAAAAGGGAGTGCAAAGGTAGGACATAAGCCAGTTAAGGATAGGGTTAACTGCCTCAATATATGTTATGATCATAGTCTTGACTATGTTACATGCTATAACGTATGTAATTAAGTGCTTCCTAGGACTTCTCGACTTCCTCTTGAATTATCTTTATCAGTTCATCCATAATCCTCCTAACATCTTTAAGCGTATTAAGTGCTTCCTCAAGACTTAAGCCTGATGACTTAACCATGTTATAGGCCTGCTTTATAGCTCTTTTCATAGCCTCTTCATCACTTAATCCCCTACGGATCCAATGCCTCCAAAGCCTTGCAGCAGAAATTATTGCACCTTCAACATATCTTCGCATGACCTCCTCTCTAGGCTTTCTCATACTCATAATTACACCTTATGTAGGGAGCTCCCAAAGATTAAATCTAGAGAAAAATAATAAATGTGTACGTGTTAAGTAGGAATGACTAAGATAGCTACTAAAACAGTATCTTAATAGGGTTGGTATAACGTAGTTAACATGAGCTACTTAACTTTCTTAATCTCATAAAAACTATTATTAAATAGAGGTGGTAGAAACGGAAGGACTTAACTCTCTACTTCTCAGGGTTTTCTTTGAAACAGCTGATGGAGGTTACTAC
>CAZUAD010000024.1:0-12698 GCA_964618155.1 uncultured Desulfurococcaceae archaeon | reverse complement strand
GCTATTACCCATACCTGAGTTCATAGGTAGGTTTAGTAGGATTGAACTCGCTAAGCTCTACACTTATTCAAGAATTCCTTGCAGATGTAGTGTCTGTTATTTAAGCAAGTATATACCCACAGATTACGTACTAGTAGGTGGCTCAAGTTATGCTGTTTCTGAGATTATCGCCCATTGGGATCCTAGACTTGACATAGGTGTTTACGCGGACTACTGGAGACACGCCGGTGGAAGAATACCTAGAAGCTTCAGGGAATGTAAAGGTAACTGTTACCTCTTCTTCGTAGCAGGTTTAGCTAAATACCCTAAAGGTTTCTTCGATCGACCTAGAGGCTTTACAGAGATCAGGAGAACCTTCATGAGGGTTGAAAGAGGAATATATGTTGTAGCTTACATGAGAGTTGATGAGGTGATAGACTTAACTGAACTTGTAAGCAAATATAACATAGACATTCATAGAGAGGGAGATGAAAAGGCATGGGAAATAGCCTGTAGGGAGTTTGGTGAAAGAGTTTGTATGACGCCTCATAGAGCAAGAGGTAGGGATTTGCCAGTAGTCATCTTAAGTGATGATTATGGATTCTTAAAGAGACCTATACCAATAATGCTATGGGTGAAAAGCAAGAGAAGATTAACAGATTACTCATACACTTTTGGAGTTAGAGGATTCGAAGATAGAATAAGGTATAAGGTATTTAACGCACTAGAAACTAAGGAAATTTTAAAGCTATTAGAGAGGGAAAACGTACTCTCATGACAGCTTGTAATTAACATGTTAAAAAGTCTTGAGTAACACAATATAAACTTTAAGTGGCTTAACCGCTATAACATTTTTAATCATAGGTAATGTATTAAATGAAAGAGGGGCTATTATTTGGAGATAGCATGGATAGTTACTGGGGCTGTGATAGCATTCTTCGTCGCCTGGAATAATGGTGCTAATAATGCTGCTGATGCTATAGGAACAGCAGTAGGTTCTAGGGCGTTAAGCCTTAAGAAAGCTTTAATTATAGCCGCAATAGCTGACTTCGCTGGTGCTATGATATTTGGCTCTTACGTATCTGAAACCATAATGAAGGGTATTGTTAATGTGGGTGTGATTAACGAGCCTTCAATATTAATGTATGGTATGCTATCATCCTTAATAGCTACAGGTCTCTGGATGTTCATAGCATCCGCATTTAGAATTCCTATGTCTATATCCATGGCGATATTGGGCGCAATTCTAGGTTTTGGACTTATTGCTGTAGGTACTGAGGGAATATTCTGGAACACCGTAATATTGATATTTATATCTTGGTCGATACTTCCAGGAGTATCAGCTTTAGTAGCTGCACTCCTATATAAGCTATACAATGGTATGTTCCTTAACTATAAGTTAATGCCTTACGTAGGTTCATCTTCATTATTTCTAATAGTATTTTCGGCTTCCATTCTCTTACTCTATGGTAGGTACCCTCCCCACAGCCCTTACCCTTTAATAATATCCTTAACTCTTGGTGTAGCATCATTTATGGCATTCATGGTACTAGCGAGGTTTATAGTTAGAAAGTATAGTGCCAAGGACTCGATGGACTATATGCTTAAGATACTAATAGCCATATCGGCAGCCGCCATAGCATTCAGTCATGGATCTAATGATGTAGCTAAGAGCGCTGCACCCCTTACGGCAATAATACTAGCATCAACTAAGGGTTATATACCGCCCGAGGTTAGTGTCGATATTAATGCCCTAACACTCTGCGCTTTAGGTATAGCTGTAGGTATACTCTCATGGGGTTATAGAGTTGTAGGGACTCTTGGCGAAGAAATAACAACACTTACGTATTCTTCAGCTTTCACAGCACAAATAGCAGCTTCAATACCCCTACTAATATTTACAAGATTGGGTATGCCTGTATCCACAACAATGTCTGTAGTGGGTGCAATTGCTGGTGTAGGTCTCGCTAAGGGTGTAAAAGCTGTTAATATGAAGACGCTAGCTAAGATATTTGGTACATGGTTAGTAGCTGTACCAGCCGTTATGGGGCTTTCAGCAGCGATATTTGCTATGATAAAGTCTTTACTACCTACGTAGAATAATTCATTTACTCTTCCATTCTTAGGGCTATTGTTCTTATGTAGTCAGCGGCATCTTCAGCGTAATCCGTTATATTCTCTAATGCCTCCATAAAGTCCTTAACCATGATGATTATGGCAGGATTGTTAATCTTCTGACCATACATTACTAAAAGCTTTCTACCATTTACAATTATATTGTCAGTTAATTCCTCAACTTCTTCCACCTTATCTGCATACCTAATAGCTCTAGTCTTATCGCCCTCCATTAAAGCTTCTAGTCCATCAATTACTAAGTCTATCGAATCCATAGCTAGGCGACTTAACTCCTCAATTACATCCCTAACCTCGTTAGGGATCTCAAGGTAAGGTATTATGGTTAGGTACCTGGATGCTTCCTTTGCTGATTCAGATACTAGGTCTAACCTTCTTATGAGTCTAGCAACCCATTCCCTGACGTAACCTACCCTTACCTCAGTACCTATACGAAATATTATGTCTCTTCTCATGTTATCAGCTTCAGTATCAGCTTTAATACCGTTAGCAAGAATTCTAATAGCTTCACCCATCCTCATGGAGTTTAGTAGTTTAACACCGTCTCTTAAACTCCTAACAACAGTTCTTACTTTACGTGCATAATTGATAATGCTTCTTATGGTCTCCTCACTTAGCATACTTTTAGGATTCAACCCATTGCCCTATTTCTATCCTCTATAAGTAAAAATATCTTTCTTAACGTACTTGAGATTACGAATTATATAGCTAAATAAGGAATTTACTTGAGCCACCCTGTTCATCACATCCTCCCTAATTACGCTAATGCATACTAAGAACCTTAAGATATAGTACAGGGTCATAAGCGCATGAAGATATGTGCCTATAATGCCTAAAAATATGGATGCTAATAGCATCCTACTACCACTAAATACTGCAACCTTATGCTTAAGCAGCAATTTAAGCATTACATATAGAAGGTACGTAAAGGTCATAGCAATAAGTGTTACAGATATTTCAAAGAGGGTTAAATGACCTGTTAAGAATAAACTTAACACTATAAAGGGCGAAATGGCGTATAGAAGCCATACATAGGTGTCTATCGGTAATGGTTCTTTAAGAATTAACGCACCCTCAATTAACCCCTTAACACGTGCCTTTTGCCACTTTAGGATATCCTTAAAGGTCTTAGGTATAGAGGTTATTAATATGGCATCTTCATCATAGCATACCCTAATGTTATTTATAAGTCCTTTTTTCATGAGCAAGTATGTGAAGTAGTAATCATCACTTCTAGAGCAGGGCGGATATACTAAGTACTTATATATGCTAGACCTTACTGCCTTATTATTCCCTGGTGCATGAATTCTCTTAAGGTAGTCCATGAATAGATGTAATGAGTGGTACCAGTAAAAGAGTTTAGACCATAGTGAACTACTAACATCTATAAGGGAGCGACCTGAAACTATGTCACATCCCTCATTAATACGTCTAAGTACCTTCTTAACATAATCTCTATCATAGACATTTTCAGAATCCCCCCATATAATTACCTCATATCCTTTATCTAAGGCATATTCCACAGCTTCAATTCTTGCAGGACCTACACCCCCCTTAACCTTCTGAATAATGCACTTAATACATGAATACTGAGATGCGTAGTTCTTAACAACATTAAGAGAATCATCTTTAGAACCTCCATCAATTACCAGTACATCAAAGCATTCACATATTCTACAGGTCTGTTCCTTAAGACTTTCTAAGCATCTCCTTAAACCTTCAGCATTATCCTTATTCAATATTACTACAAGAGCTCTAGGCACTCTAAGACCCATATTAAAGATTAAGATATAATTAAAAGTTATCCTTAAATACCTAGTCTGAAGAAGTATTGGAATACAATAAGTTCTTTTACGTATGTACGTAACGTCTAGGAAAATGTTTTCGTGTGGCATTAATCGTAGGATACTTCATAAATAGGTTCAGTTACTTTTATAAAGGTAATGAATAACTTTTTCAAGGGGAATTCCTTGGTCGAGACTAAGGTTTGGGTAGGATTTATAATAGCTATCATAATTGTCGGTGTAGCTGCATTTTACGCGGGAACTGCTGCAGCACCTGTTAAGGAGGTTACTAAGACAATTACAAGCACAGTAACATCAACAGTTACAACAACAGTAACAGCTGCAGCTCCAGGGGCTCCAACACCTACGACAGTAACCGTAACAAGAACAGTAACTGCTACCGCAACAGTAACAGCACCTGGTGCACCACCTGCTTGGAAGCCTCCAGAGAAGATTAAGGCTGCATGGATATACGTAGGACCCGTTGGCGACTTCGGATGGTCCTTCATGCATGACCTAGGTAGAGCTGTTGTTGCATCACTCTTTAAGGATTGGCTGGAAACCACTTATGTTGAGTCCGTTAGTGAGGCCGCCCTCAAGGAGACTATAGAGACGTTAATAGCTAAGGGTTATAAGGTAATATTCACAACATCCTTCGAGTTTATGGATGGAACCCTTGAAATGGCTAAGAAGCACCCAGACGTAATGTTCTTCCACTGTAGTGGTTATAAGAGATGGACCAACATGGCAACATACTTCGCAGACCTATACCAAATCTACTACCTTAACGGTCTACTAGCTGGTGCACTAACTAGGACTGGTAACATAGGTTATGTAGCAGCCTTCACAATACCTGAGGTAGTTAGGCACATCAACGCATTCGCCATAGGCGCTAAGGAGGTAGGTGAGCAGTTAGGTAAGGACATTAAGGTGTACGTAATCGAGATAGGTGCTTGGTTCGCACCAGATAAGGCAACTGAAGCTGCCAGAACATTAGTTACTCAATATAACGTTGACGTAATAGCTTATACTGAAGACTCAACAGCAATCATAGAATTTGCTGAATCATGGACTAAGGAGCATCCTGATCACCCAGTATATGTCTTTAGCCACTACAGCCCTGGATATGTCTACGGACCTGATGTAGTAGTTAGTGGACAGCTAGTTAGGTGGGAAGTAATCTACGCCGATATACTAGCCAAGATAAAGGCAGGAATATTAACACCTTACAACTTAAGGAATGTTGACTACTGGTACCTACTAAATACTGGTGCAGTTGACTTAGGGTGTCACATCTTCGAGAATGGCACCGTAATGAGGATTAACCCCAAGTTCGTATCTAAGCTAAAGGAGATTAAGGTTAAGGATAAGTTAACTGGTGAGGAGTTAAGCGTTTACGACCTAGTAATGAGAAGGTACTTCCAGATGCTACACGCACCATTACATCAGCCATTACAAGGTCAGGCGATAACTCATATATATGAGAACGTAACATTTATAAACATATTAGTAGGCGGTAAGCATAAGTTAAAGTATAGGATAATGCCTCTATTCGATCCGTTCACGGGACCATTAAGCGGCTATATGAAGACGGAACCTGAGAAGAAAGTGAAGATACCTGAAGGTGTAATACTAGGCCATGACGACTTATGGAGCATGCAGTGGTTCGTAGACTGGGTAGTGTACTTAGGAGCCGGTGGCTAATAAATTGACATCTACCTTAAGGACAAAACAATCTTTTCTTAAAGCACATAAACTCAGCTTAAGGTTAAAGTACTAAAAACCTAACTCAGTCTTTTTCTTAGGTGTAATTAAAGTGCATGAGAGCATTAATAATGTTGAGGGTGTTAATATCGTGAATAAGAAGGTCCTTGAGGTTGTAAATGTCACTAAAAGATTCCCCGGCGTTATAGCTCTTGATAGAGTTAATTTTGAGTTAAGACGTGGTGAAATTCACGCATTACTAGGGGAGAATGGCGCTGGGAAATCTACTTTAGTCAAGATACTTTACGGTATATACGCGCCTGATGAAGGGGAGATATATGTTGAAGGTAAACGTGTAACCATATCCTCTCCTAAGGAGGCTTTAAGATACGGACTAGCCCTTGTCTCGCAAACCCCCCAATTAATAGATAGGTTAACCGTAGCTGAGAATATAATTTTAGGATTCACGAAATATGGTTTAATGTCATCAACGAGGAAGATATATAGAAGGATAATTGAGACAGCTGAGAATTTAGGTATTAAGATAGATCCTAATGTGGAGGTTTGGAAGTTAAGCTACACTCAAAAGCAATTAGTTGAAATTCTAAGAGCATTACTCCTAGGTGCTAAGGTCTTAATGCTTGATGAAGCAACAACATTCCTACCCCTAAGAGAGAAGAAAAGGTTTTACGATTTCATGAGAAAATTCGCTTCATGGGGTGGTTCAGTAATATTGATAACACATAAGATCATTGAGGCACTAGACGTCTCTGATAGGATAACAGTACTAAGGCTAGGTAAGGTCGTGGGTACTGTAAGACGCGAGAAGGTCACTATAGATGACATAAGAAGGATGATGTTTGCTGAAAGGGCTAAGGAGATTACTTATGAAAGATTGCCTACATCCATACCGGAAAAAGAAGTTGCACTTGAGGTTAAAGACTTATGGGTTTTAGGTGATCACGGAGCATACGCTGTTAAAGGTATAGATCTTAAGGTGAAAGCTGGTGAAGTCGTTGGAATTGCGGGTATTGCAGGTAATGGTCAGAGAGAGCTTGTTCAAGCAATAATGGGTCTTAGAAAGGTTAGTAAGGGCAAGATCTTCATATATGGAAGTGATGTAACTAATAAGAGTACTATGAAGGTAAGAGAGTTGGGTGTTGGTTACATACCCGACATACCCATGAGATACGGGATAGCACCTGATAACAATATCGAAGAGAATATAGCTATGCTACCTATAATGGCTAAAGGAATTATTAGGTGGAGTAAAATGAGATCTACTGCTCAAAAACTTATTGAGGAGTTTAAGATAGTTACACCATCAACAAAGACACCTGTAAAGTTACTCTCGGGTGGTAATCTAATGAAGGTATTAGTTTCTAGGGAATTAATGATTGCGAGAAAGTTACTTGTAGCTTATAACCCTACAAGGGCTTTAGATGAAGCTACAGCAATAATGGTTAGGAAGATAATTAAGAATAAGGCATTAAGAGATAGAGTCGGTGTCTTAGTTGTATCTGAGGACTTAGATGAAATATTCCAGGTAAGTGACACAATAGCTGTCATAAATTCAGGTAAGATCGTAGGAGTCTTTCCTGGTGAGAAGGCTGTAAGGGATGAAGTTGAAAGGCTTATGGTGATGTAATATGTTTAAGCTCGTAGTCGTTAAGAGGGTAAAGCCCCTACCACTTGGAGGCGTCTTAATACCTACCATATCAATTATCATGGGCATACTACTAGCAGCCGTAATCTTATATGCACTAGCTGGTACCTCACCATTACTATTATTCATTTACGTTGGTGAAGGCTTCGTATCCATACAGACGTTAAGGGACTTCGTGTTGCTTACGATGTTAGGTACGGCCCTAGTTATAGCATTTAGTGGTGCTGTATGGAATATTGGTGAAGAAGGTCAAATTACCATGGGTATGATGGCTGCAGCCTATATAGCCCTCTTTACCGCCTTAAGCGAATCACCTCCTACTGCTAAGCTTACGATGATACTACTAGCACTCGTTTTCGGTGGTATCTGGGGATTAGTTGCGGGGGTACTTAAAGCATACCTTACGATAGATGAGGTTGCAGCAACACTTATAATGAACTACATAGCATACTACGCACTTAACTACTTAGTTAGGGGTCCATGGAAGGGCAAATATACGTATGGCTACATAAGAACCGACTTAATACCTGAATCAACTCACTTCATAACATTACCAATCAAAGGTATAACCATAACATATGAAGAGATAGTACTAATGATACTAGTATTAGCCTTTGCATTCTTCCTTTTATCTAAGACAGCCTTAGGGGTCAGGATAAGAGTCTTAGGTTCAAATCCTGATGCCTTAAGAGCAGCCGGCGTTAATGTTGAAGCATTAATTGTGATAGCCTTAACAATAAGTGGCGCAATTGCAGGTATGGTCGGAGCAGCACAATTAGCAGGTTACTTACATAGGATTAGCTACCCTATAGAAACACATACAGCAAACCTAGGATATACTGCCATACTCGTTGCCTGGCTCTCCATGCTCGATTTAAGAGCTGTACCCATAGCTGCATACATAATAGGTGCATTAAATCAAGCAGGAAGGTTATTACAGGCTGCAAGACTTGGTGGTGCAGCTATAACTTACTTATTCATAGGTACTACATTACTAACCTTCACGATATTTAGAGTATTTAGTGAATACAGTATTAAGATTGTTAGGACGAGGTGATTATGATGATAGGAATAGATGCTATTTTAGCTGTAGCACCTGCATTTATAGCATACTACTTAACAGCACTAGGTCACGGTCTCTTCGAGAAATCAGGGGTTCTTAACCTAGCAATAGATGGTGTATTCTATCTAAGTGTCGCGGTAGCTTATGCTTCAGCTGTGTATTTAGGAAATACACTAGCAGGTCTATTTATGGCCATAGTTGTAGCATCGATATTTGGGATGTTCTTAGCTGTTTTAGTTACTCAATTCCCTATAAGTCATGGTGCTGCAGGATTATCGATAATGTTCTTAGGGTACGGTATTGGTGCATTGATAGGAACACCTGCAGTATTTGCCTTCAGATCAATCAAGGCTCAAAACCCTGAATTTGATGTTGGTATACCTAAGACCGTAGAGAACAAGGTGTTAATGTTCGTTATATCGATTATTATGGGCTTAATAGTGTTATATCTATTAGAGAGGACAAAGCTGGGTGCCGCCATCAAAGCTGCTGGTGAGAACCCTCATGCAGCATCAGCTTTAGGGGTTGACGTTCTTAGGATAAGAATTATTGCTGGAGCCATAGGATACGCATTAATAGGTGCTGGTGCAGCCTTCTTTGAGCTTGCCTGGCTACCCGTATGGCAGCAAATGCAGGGTATGGGTCATGGATGGATAGCATTCGCTATATCACTTTCAGCAGGTCGACATCCACTGCTAACCTTAATCACGTCAGGTGCTTTCGCAACATTACTAACATACCAGTACGCACTACAGGCAGCCTATAACCTAAGTCCTGAGATAGCTAAGATGGCTCCATTCATCGCTGCAATAGCGGCTATGGTAATATTTATGGCAACACCATTAAGGAAGAGGTTAGCACCACCTTTATCGTTAGGGAAGATATTCTTTAAAGAGGAAAGGACGTTATAATGCCGTAGCAGAAGAATTATAACGTAACTAACCACGGTATTAACGGATGAAGCTAGGTAAATTATTAAACATAAGGTTAAGTATAACACTCATAGTTATTGGATTAATGCTCTATCTAATAGCAGCAACCTTCCTTATATACAGTAAGGAGACATGTAGAACATACGATGATTACTATGAAATCAAACCCGAAAGCGCGGCATACTCGTGTATAAATCTTCATATCAATTCATCATTAAGTATTCTCATCGAAAGTAACGCGTCTGTAGACGTCTACATTATTACAAAAGGAAATCTAAGTATAGCTATCGAGGAGGGTTTAAGTAAGGTAAAGGCTCTTGGTAAGTTATTGGATGTACTCAGAGGAGTTATTAATTTGACTATACCAAGAAGTGGAGTTTACTGTGTAGTTATATACTCACATAGTGATTATGTACTAGCTCACGTAAAGTCTCGTGTATGTAGCATTACCAAGGCTGAAGTGGGTAATTCTATAGTGTCATTATCAGCTACAGTATTACTTATAATGGGATTCGGATCCTTACTAATAAGCTTAATTAAATCTACTGAGAAGGAGTATGTTGAGACGTTTAAGTTAGACATGGGTGGTTCCTGCAGAACTACATCCATGAATAAACATAGGTGTGTCTTTACATCACCACTAGATTCTACATTAACCATTAAAATAATCTCAGATACTTTAGTTCATGAGCTAGGATATAAGCTATGGCATAAAATTTCGGATAAGCTTTATGTATTCAAGAAGAGATCTACTAAATTTATGTCAAGTAACTTTAAGGATAAACCACGTAACTTAATTGTCACAGTTATGGACTTACCTCAAGGAAATTCCTCAGTTACTTTAGACTATGAAATTAGTGCTTGGAGTGCTTCAGGCGTCTTAGATCTTGATGGTGTTGTTAATGAAGTTAATCTCATTATTAAGAAATTATATAGTTTAAGTTAGTAACACCATAGTCAATTAAGAGTAAAGACATTTTATACTTAGGGTATTTATGATATAGAGTAGGGGATCTCAATTACTTATTTTTAGATTTCTCTTTGTGTTTCTTTTAATCTATTCTGTTGGATATACTGGAATGTTTAAATAAAAATATTTATTTGTCGTTTAGAAAGCTATTATGTAAAGGATTCTGTTACGTAGAGGTGTTTATTAGTGGCCCAACACTCGAATAGTGATACTACTCCTACAGAGAAGGAGTTAATAGAGAAAATCCGAACTCTAGCCTCACTTAGACGTTACCTTAACCCATCACTTATAGATTTTATAGAGCAGATCCAGAGCTATGAGTTCATACCAGAGATAACACGTGTAGCTGAGGATATGAGTCTTCATACATCAACCGTATGGAAATTTATGAACTTACTCAAGAGTAAGGGCTTCTCCTTCACCATAGTAATAGATATTCAAAGATTAGGCTTAGAGCATGTAGTTATGGTATTTGATGAGTACATCCCCTATGAGAAGGTATTTAAGTCTGCATTGAGAGAGTATGCTCCATTAATACCTTGGGGTACGATACTAACTTACTTAACCCCTAAGAACATGAGTGAGGCATTTATAAATGAGTTAATTCCTGTAATGCCAGTTGAACCTAGGGAAGTATTAAGGTTAACACATATATTACCAACAAAACCTAGCTTAGCTAAGTACTATGACCTAAAGGAGAGGAAGATTAAGTTAAACTGGAATAACCTCTTTCACTCAACTATAGCATCACCTAGGGAGACCATACCTAGGGAAGTCATAAGGAGAGGTAGATTCGATGAGATTGACATGTTCATACTTAAAGAACTTGAATTAGATCCCTTCATATCATTGAAGAAGATAACGGAGAAGTTGAATAGTGAGTTAGGTCCTTCAATACCGATAAACTACATTAGGATTTTACGACATTATAAAAACCATATTGAAGCTAGAGGTATAATAAGGGGTGTTAAACTTAAGTTAACCCCTATTATCGGTACATGCTCTATGATCACAACCTCGGTAATTAAAGGTAACCCCGCGGATGTACATAGGGTTTGCAAGGTATTAACGACACACCCCTACTTCCTTAATGCGTACATGAATCCTGAACTAGGACTTGGACTCATTGAAGCATGCTTACCACTTAATGAAGTATTTAATCTAAGCTTATTTATGAAGAGATTAGAGCATGAGAAGATAATACGTGAATGGGAAGTGTTTGTTTTAGATAAGTCCCATCATAAGAAATTTACCTTGCCTTATAATATCCTAAGTACCTCAGTAATAGACTTAATTAAGAAGTTTAAGGAAGGCAAGGAAATCATACTAACTAAAGAGATTGAGGAGAAGGTAGCAGAGTGGATTTATGATATATATTGATAATGTATAATTTATCGGTTTAATACATTAGAGAGGAAAGCTAACTTATTTATCCTCAAGCAGTATAGTAATGGGATGAAACGTGGTAGGTGAAGAAACTGAGGTAAAAGAGGAGACGTTAATTGAAAGATTAGAGAAGCTATTAGAATCTATGAAGGATTGGGAAAGAAAGCCAGTAATCCAAGTTGGTAAAGCTGTTGTTGAGATAGTAAAATTGCCACGTAGGGAAACTAGTAAGAGAGTAGAACCTGAAAGACTCGCCTTACACCTACGTCTAGAGGACTCGTTTAAGGGTATATTCATAATAGATTATGAGGAGTTCAAAGATCTACAGGATGCATTAAGAAATGAGAAGGTGAAGGAGGTAATCGAGGCAATATCTGAGGTTAACAGGAAGAAAAAGGTAATAGAGTTTAAACTCTGAGTTCTTTTTACTTGAACCCTGGTGGTCTAACCTTTAATACCTCTTTATTAACTAGGGTAGGCGGTTCTCTACCCTCATAGAATGCTATTAAGTTCTCAGCAACTAGCTCAGCCATTTTATGCCTTGTCTCGTAAGTGGCACTTCCTATGTGTGGTAATAAGACTACGTTCTTAAACGCTGTAATCGGATGGTTAGGATCTAAGGGTTCACTCTCATGAACATCCAAACCTGCCGCAGCTATCCAACCCTCCTTTAATGCCTTAACCAGGGCATCAGTATCTACTACGGCACCTCTTGAAGTGTTTATCAGTATGGCACCTCTCTTCATCTTCCTTAGTCTCTCCTCGTTGATTAAGTGATACGTCTCCTTAGTTAATGGTACATGGAGTGTGACTATGTCAGCCTCTTGCAGTAGCTGGTCTAAATCTTTAAACTCAACACCTAATTTCTCCTCAAGATCCTTCCTCCTAACTACGTCGTAGTATATTACCTTCATACCGAAAGCCTTACCAAATTCAGCTACTCTAGAACCTATCCTTCCTAAACCTATAATTCCTAGCGTCTTCCCCTTAAGCTCAACACCTAACATCATCTTAGGATGCCAGCCGGTCTTTAACCTCCACCATTCACCCCATCTAACGAAGTGATCTGCTTCAACAATCC
>CAZUAD010000023.1:0-16535 GCA_964618155.1 uncultured Desulfurococcaceae archaeon | reverse complement strand
GTAAAGGTGATAGTCCCAACAACACCTCCACCGCCACCACCGCCGCCACCACCAGTAGTTGTTACTCCTACTCCAACACCAACTCCAACGCCGACACCCACGACCCCAACGACTACAACACCCTTAATACCTGGAGGTATTGAGAGTTACGTAGCTGATTTAAGGAATGTAACAACACCTGCAGGTTCGCTAGTTAAGGATGTAGTCATAGTAGTACCCAAGTACAATGTAAAGTTGGAGTTGAAGTCAGGTACGTTGATGCAGTACATGGGTAAGCCTGTAAGGAATGTAACTATAACTATAGTTAAGGTCAAACCGCCTGCTCCAGTTACTCAACTACCTGTGGGATTACTAGTTGATCTAGGCCCTAACGGTACTGTATTCAGTAAGCCTATCAGAGTTCAAGTACCCTATAACCCTGCACAAGTACCTCCTGGTGCTATGGTGTCTCTTGCATACTACGACGTGGCTAAGAAAACATGGATAGCACTACCTACCGTAATGGTTGATAGAGTTAGAGGTATAGTTGTAGGTGAAACAACGCACTTCACGCTATTTGCTGCTGTAGCATTTAGGATAGTAACTCCAGCAACAATAACCACTACGGTACCCATTCCAACAACTATTACATTACCTACTACAACAACAGTAATAACAACTAAGACCACAATCACAACAACACCCATAACCTTAACCAGAACAGTAACAACACCTACTACAGTCCCAAGAACCATAACCAAGGCTACGACGGTAACGACCGCATTAACCATTACAGCTACAGCGTTAACAACTAAGACCTTAACCACTACACAAGTAGTTACGACACCTAGCCCAACGACATTAGTAACCACTATAACTAAGCGTGTTGAGGTAGTACCTCCATGGGTATACCCAGTAATAGCTATTCTAATAGTGCTCATAGTAATAGCCCTAATAGCTGGATACTTAGTATGGGGTAGAAGGAGGACGTAGATCAATAAATGATATAGCTTTTACTCCATATCATCCACAATAAATTACTCATCTCTACTTCTCTAAGCTAAATATGTTAGTCCAGGGCGGTGTAGTCAGGGGAGTTAGAGCTACAGCATTGGATAGGGTATATGCCGCTATAGCTACCACTAACGCTAACCTAACTCTGCTATTGATAATGCTTAATGGGTAAGACGCTATAATCCCTAATGGGATGTTAAGAAGCAACCTATGCACTATAGTCTTCTTAAATATGAATAGAGCTGGTGATACGATAGCTAGTAGTAAGTGAAGTGGTGAAGAGATGTAGCTAGCAGGTATTAGTAGGTAGAGAGGTATATTCTTTAGTGAACCCCACGTAACTATATCAACAGCATAAATTAGTTGATATCCAGGCACCTGGTTAAGAGCAATATTCTTTACTAAGAGCAAGTACATGTATTCATAGGGACCCTTAAGACCCAATAGCATATCTATAAGTGTTAACGTGACCATCGCTAATACTGCGGATCCAGCTAAAATTAGGCCTAGCTTAACCCCTCTTCTACTAACTATTAACCACAGAAAGTAGGCTGTGGTATACATTGCGAATGTCCATGGGTGAATAAAGGCAGTAGTTATGAGTAAGAAAAACCTTATGATATCACTACGGACTGAGAGCGCAAGTAATGCTATAGCTAGAGCTAAACTATTAGCCTGAAAACCTCCTGCAATAAATGTTAATGTATTAGGTCCTATAGCAGTTAATAATGCTGCAAGACCTGCTATCTCAGGACATATTCTATTCATTAGTCTATAGACAGCATACACTTGAAGGGTTAAGACTATGAGGGGGTGTATGAAATCCATTAGTAATATAGGATCCTTAACTATAACGTATAATGAGTATATGAGTATCATGTAAATAGGTCTAGTCCCTCTAAAGCCCTGAATTATATCCAAGAATGATTTAGCGTTGGATAGCTCTCTCGCATAGTAGAATGTATCAACACTAATAGGCGCGAAACGTGGATTAAATGTAGGTAGGTGTAATAGTATTATAATGATTGAGGGTATAATAAGCGATATTATGAGTAAGGACCTATTACTTAAGACCTTAGACTTATGTTTACATACCTCAATAAACCTTTCAGCATAAGCAGGTTTAAACCTGAGGAAGTAGGCAATTAGCCAGTATACACCTACACTGACTACTAGAAAGTTGAGAGGTATTTCAGCGAATCTCCAAAAACCTCTCCAGTAGGTCAGGATTACGTTACTTGCTACATCATCAGGAATTAACCTTAATGCATATAGGGTTGAGACTATTATCGTGATAATTGAGATGGACATTAATAAAGTTGTTATACTTAACAATAGGTACCTTAGCCTTCCCTTTACGAATAGGGGTACAATAGAGATAATACCTGCTAACCCCACCAATGTTAAGTAGCTTCTTACATGAATAGCCGAGTATAGAACGTAACCTGTTAATGTAAGCGTTACCGTAGATACTGAAAAGATTAAACGTCCAAGTAAGTCATCAATATTTAGAAATATTATCAATAATGATAATACTGCAATTACCGTAACATCAATTACTACATCAAATAGGATAGGGGCCCCAATAATATACGTTATTGTAGCCCTTCTCCATGAAAACGTTATAGGAGAGTATGAGCCTAAGTAATAGGTACTTAAATAGATATTAAGTGATAGGATAATCACGTATATAGGTTCAATAACCTTATGCTTAATGTTCACGATATAGTTGCGAACTTTTAATATCGATGCTGGCATTACTCATGACCTCTAGCTACTTTATATATCTCAATAACAACACCTATTACTAAATTATAATAAGCTAGCTCAGCTAGCTTATTAGCTCTAGCTTCATTACCTAATGCGAGCAATATAGCTGATGAGATAAGTAAGAACATAAATAATAATATAGGTATGATCCCCTCACTACCTAACCTTACACTGCTTAATTCACCATATAGCTTAACTAATGTGATAAGTACTAGATTTATTAATAGTGTAAGGTATAGAGGATGAAGTGATGAAACATCTTTAATACCTTTAATCCATGAAAGTACTGACGTTATGAACTGATTAAAGGTCAAGGATCCGTGAATTACGAGCATTGATGAGAAAACCGTAACTATGATGTAGGTAAGTATTAAGTCAAGCTTACCTTTCTTTACATTAAATACTAAGTTTAGCATGAACAGTAGCGTACAGTAGGTAATAGTTGCATAATATATGTAGGAGGATTTAAGTATAATGATTGAGAGCGATAAGAGTATGAGACCTAAAACAATAACGTATTTTAGAGGTCTCATGATTTTCATCTTGATTATAAGCACTACTATCGGAATTAGTAGTAGTGAATGAAGAGGGTTTAGGGGGAGTAAGGTGATGAAGAGTATGTAGAGAAGTGAAATCCACTTATTAAGGTCAAGCCTCAATTCTACTCTCATTTTAATTCAATTAAAAACATATTATTTTAAGGCCAAGTAACTACTATTGAGGGTAGTTCTTCAAGTTTTAGGTATACCTTAATAGTGTAAGCACCATCTTCATAAGGTATCATAACACCTACAACTACTGTACCACTATCTGATACAGGGGTTCTTGATGTGATTATTGGCTTATCATTCTTGTATAGTACGACTTCAATATATGCCTTACCTACATATGTCAATAAGTCGTAGGTACTTGATACATTTAACACAATGCCTGGAGTTAGTTCTGTTATGGTTCTACCGAATATGTCCTTAACAGTTACACTTAGGTGTGGTACTGGTAAGCTTAAGATTACGTGTATGGGCGGCTTACTTAGATCTACTATGGTGCTAGTACTTAATCCCTTCTTACTAGCCTTAATTACTGCTGTATAATTGGTTACGCATACACCATTCGTACAGTTAGTAACTAAGCCGTAGAGTTCAGCGTAACCTTCACTATCCGTATATGCGTAAGTTTCAGCAAGTTCAGTAGTTAATACTACGTAGGCATCCTTAACAGGCTTATCGTTGAATAGCACTCTAACCCATACCTGAGAATAGCCTAGGTATGTACTTTCAACTCCATACCATGATTTAACCTCAGTATTAATACCTTCCATGGATGAGCCTACAGCCTCCAATACTAAGATGCTTGAGTTCACCATACTTACTGTTGAATTGATGACTGATAAGGTACTTATTGAGGCATTACTGACATTGAAGTAACCAAATACTAAGTAAGCTTCAATGAATTCACCTACTAAGGTGTTATTACCTACTAAGTATGCAATCCTAGAGCCGTTAAGTGTTGAATCACTTATTGTATGGTTCCAGTAATCTATAGTGTATGGGGCTTGAATTCTTAGGAATCTAGAAGCTATAGCGTTAACATTCTCAATAGTTACTGTTCCCTTAACGTTAACTAGCTTAAATACTGTCTCTACCCCCTTAATACCTAAGTTAGCTATGCTACATGGACTACTTATGTTGAAGCCTAAATCTACGTTCTGGAATGTAATGAATACATTACCCACACCAACTAATGAGATCGGTATACCTATGTTTAGTGTTGAAGTTTCAGTAACATTGCTCTCAACATAGATTATGCTACCAGGTGTTAAGCCTGGATACGCTAGTGCCTCAGATACCTTGGTGAAGTCCTTAGGTATTATGAAGCCCTTCCTTAATTCAATACTGACATGCTTAATTGACGGTTCAATACCTAGTACATCGTATGACTTAACCTCCACAGTATAGTTGCCTTCAGGTAGACCTGTTGTATTCCAGCTTATTACGTAAGAGAATAAGGTGCTATTACCTGTTACATCACTTCCAAAGAACCACTGACTTACTAAGCTATTAGATTCATTATAGATATTGACAGATACGTTGTAAACACCGCTAGCGTCATAGACGTTTAACGAGATATTGAAGATAGTGCCAGGTGCTCCAACACCCTTACCCAATAGTTTAGGCTCTACATCAACACTTACCTTAGGTGGTTTATGAACTATGTATACGGTGGTATTGGCGAAGCCCATCTGCTGTACTATGGTGTCACCTATACCACCACCAAGTCCGTAAGTCACCGTGGTTCCTAGGGATGTAAGCTTCGTCGTAGTAGGTGTTGAAGCAACTACATATATTGTTATGTTCTCGGAATCTACGCTACCTATATAGAAATCAACATAAACATTACTATCTTCAATACTAACCGTTACATCTATATCATGGCGTACACCATTAACATCAATGTAATACGCTTCCACAGATGTCTTCTGAACATTAAAGTACTCAGGTTCTAGAAATACAATACTCCACTCCAGATCAGCTACTGGTGATAGTGTATTAGCCTCACTTATGTTTATTTCTAAGGTCATGTTGACTATCTCAGAATCTCCTACAGTTACATTCTGTGGTTCAACCACTGCTGAAGCTACCTCATCAATACTTACGGGCTCTCCCAGAGGTTTTACCTCAGGTATTACCATGGCATGAACCGTGGATGCTAGTAGGATTAGCATTAATGCGTAAGTTAACGTTACTACGTAGTACCTCCCCCTACCCATACACACCACCTTATCACCTAGAACTAGTTAGGTACCGAATAAAAATCATAGGAAAAATAATTATATTTTAGGGTTATGTAGTAAAGAGTACTACTTAGTTAAGGCAATACTCCATAATCTAATCGTTCCCTTAGCTAGGTCATAGATTATGTCGAGCATTTCTGGATATCCTATGTACCTAGACCATAGCCTAACAACAGCTTTAGCTCTATCTATTACATCCTTCATGGATATCTCGGGTAATGATACTACTAACTTATACCTAGCTACTTCAACACCTCTATCTAGTAGCTTTACTACGATTATAGCGCTCCTACCAGCGAATTCTGAATACTTAAGTTCTGCTGTGTCTAGTAATGCTTTAGTTCCATTAACCTCCTTACTGAGTACTAGGTAGCCACTCTCATTGTAAACTTCAATTGCAATACTTGGACTCACTAAGACTGCAGTTGTTGTTATGGTTAAGTTCAGTACCTCACCCCACCTTACTACGGTCTCATTCTCAACACCTGCTGTGTACTCACCAAACATTACTCCCTTGCTGATGAACTGCGATATTACGCCTATGGTTAATGTTGGCATGTTTGATGTAGTGTTTGTGTCAACACCTTCAGGTTCGTAGAACATCTTAGTTGATGCTGCTGGCATAGTTATTGTGGTACCTAAACCTACATCCGTTGGTGCTCTTAAGCTATACTTTATCTCTATCCATTCAGTACCTAGGTGGTCTATAGCAAACCCTAGCTTACCTGTCTCGTTATAGAAGTCTTCATCAAACACAACACCCTCAGGTAAGTACATGTCCATTAATTCGAAGCCTTCAGGTATAGTGTCAGAGACTACTACGTAGTCTATGGTCTCATTAACGCTCCTAATCCTTATTGTGACGTTGACTATGTCTCCAGGCTTTACTATGCTAGGTTCAACATACTTCTCTATCTCGAATACACCATTATCATTACCCTCCTCACTAATGTTTAATTGCTTAACAATTATACCTCCCTTACCTAAACTTAGATATATGCTCCTCTCCCTCGGTACGTGTGATGTACCTGAAGACCTCTCACCGTCCTCTGGATAGTAGGCGTATATCGTGTCTGCGAACCAGTAGGCTGTAGCATTGCCTTCTAGTGTTATGTTTAATGTTATGTTCTTTGATATAGCGAGCCAGTTACCTTCAAGTATGTAGTCGTAGCTTGTACACCACATCGTTGAGGCTTTAACATCCGTTAGATCCCCTAGGTAGCAACCCCACCATGTCTCACCTACTACCTGAATGGATGCATTGAATACCTCTGTTCCTCCAGCGTACACTCTAAGGTATACCGTTGCAGGTTGTACACCACCGAATATTATTGGCTCCTTAAGTACGTTTATAGCCCATAGTATTTGAGCTCCTACGTACGTATTACCCCATCTAAGCCATTCATAGGCCTTAGATGCTAAGTACTTAGCACCCTTCTTCGCTAAGTCGTAAGCTAAGTCAGATATTGTTGTATTGGTTACTACGTCCTTAGCGATAGCTAGTGCTATTACAGCTCTTGCAGTAGTTTCATAATCACTTAACCACCACTCATAGACAGTCCAGTAAATCAGGCTATCGGTTGTCTTCTTAACACTATCAAGCCATGTTATAGCATTTACGATTACATCCTCAGGAACCTCAATACCTGACCTCCTAGTCTGAGCTAAAGCCTGTAATGCGTAGGCCGTGTATAGCTCATGACCATCCCAACTACCATCAGCTCCCTGTCTGCTAATGAGCCATTCTACAGACTTATTAAGTGCTTCAACCTCTACGCCTGGTGCCTTATATGCTGTAAACCCTAACTCTAGAGCCTTAGCTAATGCGTAGGTCGCCATAGATGTTGAAAGTACATTAAACTCCCAACTACCATCCTCTTCCTGATGCTCAGCAAGACCTCTGACTAATTTTTCAATCACTTCAACTAATGTAGCATTATCGGTGTATACCAGGATGTTATACTCCTTCTGGAATTCATAGGCCTTGATTAATCCTAGTAAGCCGTATGCCGTATAGAAGAAGTCATAGCTAAGTCCTGGATACCATCCTAGGACACATGAGTTAACTTCTAAGCAGTGTGATGCATGATGCTCTATAAGTCTCTTAACGCCATACCTTATGGTATCATTTATCAGTAAGTCCTTGAGCTCGTCAACAGTCATGCCCATAGCCTCGGCAGCTTCAGCCCATATGCCCTGTATCTCTATGTACCTATACACCTCAATAGCTGCTAGTAGTGGTGATGTTGTCTGTTCAACACATCCCCATGGAATCTCTATTAAGTTCTTAAGCTTCTCTAGCGATATACCTGCTTGTGAGGCATATATGTACATTAGTAGGTCAGCCCATACGGTCCTCTTCGGGTAAGGCATCGTGGCTGATGCATTAGGTGTTGATGTATCTAAGTATCCATACCCTATAACCTTATATTCGTATCTTAACGTCGGAGTAACTGTTATGGTTACGGACGTACTCTTCGTTATATTATCATCTGCATCATAAGCTATTATGGTTACTGTTGCGTTACCCACACCTACAGCGTGTATTGGTATGCTTAGGTATACTTCTTCATTCATGTGTACGTAGATTATTGTGGAGAACTTCGTCTCTATAACTGATGGATCACTACTTACTGAGGTCACATTAAGCCATAGAGGTACGTTAACTAGGTTCTTAATCTTAACCCCTATGGAGTCCCAGTATCCAACCTCTATTGACTCAGGATAGTATGTCACAATGATGCTGAAGTTCACCTCTGGGTTAGGGAGTACTTTAACTGTTGTTGAGTTCTTATACGTCTTATAACCTACGGCCAAGGATGCTGTTATTGTTTGCTCATCAATCCTTAAGCCGATGATTGAGACATTGAACTCGTTAAGACCCTTAGTTAGGTTTACTTCCATAAGGTATGCGTAGGTGAAGTACTGACAGTTATCTAGACATATACCTAGCCCTTTAGTTGTAGCTATTAGTAGTGTGTAAGTACCCTCTATAGTCCCGTTTATACTTATTGTGGCGTTGAATATGTCGCCCCTAATAACTTCAGCTGGGGCCTTAACCTCTAATGTCACCTTTGGTGCTTGAATTATTATCGGTAATGGAATAGTGTATACAGACTCGTCAACAGCTATATCGACTATTAGCGAAGCCCTACCACTTGCTGTTGCAGTCAATGTTATGTCTGGTACTGCTGTATGCTCTAATGTACCGAAGGTCGTTAGACTTACATCATCAAGTCTAGTCTCACCTTCTATCTCTAATGCACCACTAACACGTAGTCTATAGTCAAATACAACATCGCGTGGATTCGGGTTAAGGAATATGAGTGGGTTCTTTATAGGCTCACCAACATTTACTACCCTAGTTATGTTAAGCCATGGGATAATAGGGGTTAGAGTTGGTGGTTTAGATACCTCAGAACCGTACTGAGGCTCACTTAACACATTACCTTCTCCTTCAACAGATACGTTACCTACTATGTAGTTATACCTAACATCAACTAATCCTCCACCATAAGGTACTACGGTGATGTCTCCGTAAACATTATTGTAGTTTACTACAGTGAATACCGTTGTGTTCACTAGGAGTGCATTAGGTGCTTCTATGTTGTTGAAATATATGAAAGCGTACTTAGTTCCTTCAATCCTTATGCCTAAATCATTAGACTTTACTTCATTACCTAATACTATGGGCGCTACGAAGCCCCCACTTAGCCAAATACCTGTTGATTTTGATGTTATGTTGTTATATCTAATGTAGATACGTGAAATAACTGATTGTGAAGTACCGAAAACATCACCTAATTCTATCTTGGGTGAAAAAGATGTTTTTGGGTAAAAACCTTCTCCTATATACTCATTTATATAGGGGGTATATGGTGTTGGGGATGTTGGTGCTGCTGCAGGTGCTATGTATATTGGTATGGCTACATTACTGAACGTGTTATTCTCTATTACCAGGTCTGGTGCGACCTCAGTGTAGCTCTCAAGTACTAGTAGTCCGTAGAAGCTATCGTGTATGTAGTTATCAGTGAATGTTAATTCATCAGCATCGTGAAGTACTACGTAGACATCAGCTAGCTCAGCACCACCTATATCACAACCACTTATACTGATTGTTGCAGCACCTAGCGTATCTACCAGTAGGCCTATGGAGCCTGTTGCTACTATACTTGTTGACTCTATACTTAACGTCTTAACGTTATCAACAATCACACTACCCTCAATGCTTGATGATATTATCTCAGTGATGGCTGAGTCTACTCTGAATACGCTACCATATGAGTATACGTCACTTACGTATGCTGATGCAGTACTAATGAATACCTTACCTACATCTAGCTGGCTCATGTTCAGGTTAACGCCTACGACTTCTAATGTGCCTTCTAGGTAGCCGGTGATGCTCACGTTCTCTCCTAAGACTATGGCTGGTGTGTATTCGTGTATTGACAGTGATACGGTTTCATTCCTAATTATGATTACTGGTGTTTCATCAACGTAGATCTCGGACATATTGACATTTCTCCAGTATGTCTTACGTACTATCGGTATCTCGTTAGAGGCTATACCTGCTAGGTATAGTAGGTTAGCTCTGTAGGCATAGATTGGTGACGGCTCTAACGTCTCAGCCCTTCTACCGTCCACCATGTAGTATGGATCTGTATAAGCAGTTACCTTCTCTGCTGTGAGTGATGCTTCGTAAGCAGTTATTCCTCTTGGATAGCCCTCTATGTCGAGATCTGAAGCGTATAGTGAGCCCCTATAAACTATTATTGCAGCTGGTGGTACCAAGGCTTCAGATGGTAATGGTACTGGTACATCCCTAGGTACTGACGCCTCACTATAGGGTACTAAGGTTAATGAGCTTATGTTTGCCTGGCTTACAACTATGAATATTGGATATCCATTAGGTGCTACAACAGTTGGATAGCCCTCCTCACCTACCTGACCTATTATTGCTAAAGGTTTATCTATGACTATTAGCTCCTCGTAGTACTCGCCAGGCAGTACTATGATTACAGTTCCTGGTGGTGACTCCCTAACAGCATCACCTATGCTAGTGTAGTTAGCACCACTACCTGGTGGTCCTACATAGACTATTTTAGGCTTAGGTACAGGTGGTGGTATGTACGGTGGCAATCCTATGTAGAGTGCCTTGTGGATTGTCTCGTTAAATATTAATAGGTCATCACCACCCGTTATATCGTAATATTCACCCTCAACATATAGCGTGTAAGCACCTGGTTTGTCCTCCATTAATATCTCTGTTGAGTTCACTAGAACTACGGCTAGATGTAATGGACCAAATACATCCCAACCAAGTATTGGTAAGTAGAACAGCGTTCCTTCTGGACCTATTAGTAATACCTTAACACTTGATAAGTTAAGATCGAAGTTTGAGGTTGGGTATGGTGTATTGAATAACATAGTTAAGTACACTGATGAGTTAGGTGGTATGTAGTTAAGTACGAAGTCATAACCTCCGTAAGGTATTATATCTCTAACACCTACACCGTAGTAGAACCCATTTATGATCTCGTAGGCTGTGTAGTTAGGCTTGATAAATCTCGCCTCAGCCCACATCTCGGCTAGGGTGTGGAATGACAGTATCGGCTCCATGAATGTGAGGTTAGCGAATGTATGTAGAGCTGCATATGAGTAGTTATCTAATGTTCTATATGAGAAGCCTTCTATACATGTAATTGGTGAGTAGCTTATTGCTCCAGCTACTACCTCATCGTTTATTATCAGTGACCATGTGAATGGATACGGAGATCCGTATATGTAGTAGTAGCCCGTAATCGTCTGCCTAAACGCATGACTACATACATAGCTATAGGTGAAGTTGTAACCATCTAATCCCTTACTTACTGTTGCGTAAACCCATGAGGTCATTGCCTTAGGCATCTTAAGTGGTGCGTATAGACTTAAGTTCTCACTTAACTCATACCCTAACCAATCGTAGCCTTCGATATAGACGTACCCTGCGTCAGAGTAGAGCGGGACTGAATCGTAGCCTATGCCATATAGGTAGGCGTTAGAATCAGCTAGGTATGTAGTAACTGAGGGTATTGGTGCGCTAACACAGGCGGTTACGTCTATGTCTGCTTCACCGCCGAAGACGTTTAATGCACCACATTCTGAGTACACGGTTACATTGCCTAAAGCTCCATGAGCTAGGAGTAGGGTCTGTGTTATGTTTTCAGCAATAAGCTCTAACGACTTACCTCTTAGGACATCATTGAAGACTCTGTAATATACCATCATGGGTAGTGAAGCGTTCGGATATACTCCTAGACCCTGTGCTTCACCTTTGACATTCCAGTATCTAGGTGATAGTGTTACGTTATAGCCCCATGCAGTAGTGTTTGCCTCATCGGTTAGGTAGTAGAGACTGAATGTCTCGTTGTACAGGAAGAAGCCGTACCATAGGTTTGACGAGGTGATTTCCGCAACAACCTCACCCGATGTTGCATTAAACACCTGTAGTCTAGAGCCGTAACCTGAGGCTATTATGCCTTCAAGCCCTTCACCTAGACTCACATTGGTTGGCTCTATCTCAGCGAAGTCTACATCGATCACATATACGTTCTGCGTGATGTCAGTTGTCTCAAGTAATGTAAAGTAAACACCTGCTCTATATAGTCCTATAGTCTCGTTATATGGTAGGTCAGCTGCTATACTAACTAAATAGACCATGTCGGGATATAGCGGGTAGAGTACCGTGTACCCGTAACCGATATTTGACCAGCCCCAGTCCCAGCCACTTACGAATGGACTGCCAAGTATTGGTGAGTAACCTACCACGCTAGCGAAGAGGAATACAGGTTCGCCTGCAAATGAGCCATATATCATTGCTACACCAGGCTTTGATACGCCTACAAGTGCCTTACCTACAATGACCCCTTCAGAGTCTACGAAGTATACCTTAAGTACGTGATAACCTGTGGGTAATTTAGTGAAGTTTACGGTAATGGTCACGTTGTATGAGCTGTATGGACCCAGTGTTAGGTTAGCTGGTGTAACTGTGATAGCACCCGATATATCTGGTACGTATGTTAAGCCACTCCATAATACTAGCTCGGGTACGACCGTTATGTTTAGGGACGTGTTGTATGGATTGATCAATGTTATGTTACTACCTACTACTATGGGTTCGAACTCAACCATGTCTAACTTAGCTGGGTGTGGTATGATGAGTCTTGAGGTATTAGCGAGGAATACTATGTTTGATGCATTAACAACTCCTGCACCCTCACGTAGTGGTTCATACCCTAACTCACTAGCTGTACTAACTATTATGTCCTTAACTAGGTATGAGATTGGTATGTCCTTACCTAGTGCTGAGTATATGGTCTCTATAAGTCCTGTCTCAACTAGGTACTGCTTAACTAAGGCAGCTAGACCTGCTACGTGAGGTGTTGACATGCTAGTACCACTAGCGTATACGTGGTAGAGTGTTGCTGGTTCACCCATGACTGTATTATTAGCCCTAGCTGATGCTATGTAAACACCAGGAGCTACTACGTCAGGCTTTAAGGTAGCGTTGGGGGTTGGGCCTACGCTAGTAAACCATGCTAGCTCGTAATCCTTGTCTATAGCACCCACTGTTATTGCTTCATCAGTAACACCTGGACTTGCTATTGTGAAGTAGTCAGGTCCCTCATTACCTGCAGCAATAACTACAGTAACGCCTTGAGCTACTGCTTTCTTAACGGCATCTACTAACGGGTCATAGCTTATTGTAGGCATACCTCCAAGGCTCATTGAGATTACGTCGGCGCTATTGTTAACAGCCCATTCAATACCTGCTATAATCCATGAGTCATAGCCGTAGCCTAGATCGGATAGCACCTTACCAGCAAGTATGTACGCTGCAGGTGCTACACCCTTAATTAACTCTATGTACCCACCACTACCAGCTGCAATACCTGCACAGTGAGTTCCGTGACCATGACCGTCAATTGGAGGTTCATCAGGTGTTCCATCCCAATCCCAGTCAACGAAGCTTGCCATGGCAAGTATCTTACTCTCATTACCTATGTAGAAGTCTGGGTGTGTCGGGTCAATACCTGTGTCAAGTATTGCAATTCTCATACCACTACCATTAATACCTAATGACCATAGGGATGGAATACCTATCTTGTAAACACTCTCATATAGCTTTGGTGCGTAAGGTAAACCCCTAGTTATGTCTACATTCAATGCCTTAACAATCCTATCAGGTACTACTTTGATTACACGGTCATCCTTACTTAATAGTTCGTACACCTCCTTAAGCTTAATAAACGGTATACCTAGCGCTAAAGCATCAATTATTCTTAAGGTCTTGATTGATTTGGCCTCGAGACCTGCCTTACTAGTTAACTCATCAATTAACCCTCTAATTGCTGAGGTCTTAGATACCTTAACTATAACTGGTAGGTAGTCCACCTTAAACTTCCTATACTCACTTAGGAATACTATGTTGAAGAGTGATAGATCAAACTTCTTTAGATCTACGTCGACAGGTATTACAAATAATCCATTCTTCGTTGGTGCTATTAGGAATACCCTCTTATCTATAGCTGATTTTATGTGAATACTCCACTTACCATCCTTGAGAATTGCTGATACCTTATCACCAGTTATTAAGTAAACAGTGAATGATTTAACATCAGCATCAAGGGCCTCCTTAGGTACCTCAAATTCTGTATAACCTGCCTTAGTTATTAGGACTTTCGCTTTACTCAATACTTCTTCTGCTCCTTCAGATTTACTGACTATCTTCTTAACTATGTCCTCAATATTTGGTCTCTTAGGTCTCTTAGCTATGACATCACTACCCTGACCTCCACCCTTAATCGGTTGTTGAGGTTCTGTAGGCTTATCAGGTACAGGAGGTATGGATACTTCAGCAATTACGGTTAAGGGTGTTATCACTGATATGAGTAGGAAGGCTAGTGTGAATATTAATGCTAATCTAGATAAAGTTCTCAATGATGACATATGATACCCCCAAACATAACTCAAGGGAATACTATTTAAACTTAAATTTAGTATTCAATTTATAGGTTAACTCTTAGGGTGCACTATTTGAGGAGGTCTTACCTACTACTGATCCTAGTATTAGCATTAGCACTAACCTTAATCGCTATCGCCTTATACCCTAAACACACACCCTCCAAGAGTTTAAGCTCTGTAAAAGAGCATAGGAAGGCTTTAATAGCTGATGGTCTCTACGACCTCTTCCCAAATGATGAGTTAATTAAAAAGCTAAGTAGTACTTTGAAGTCTCAAGGTTATGATGTGACCGTAGTACTTAACGGTGATGTCAATTTAAACTTATTCCTAAACTTAACATCTTACGATTTAATAATCCTCAGACTTCATGGTGGTTACGGTTACTTAGGAGGTAAGGAGGTTTCAGGTCTATTCACAGGTGTTAAGTGGACTTACAAGTATTTTTCATTAGCTAAGAAGGGTTACGTAGCTAAGGGTGTACCATTCTATGCTAGGGAGAGAGCCTACGTAGCACTTCTACCTAAATTCTTTAGGGAACTCCTGGAGGGTAAGTTTAGGGTTAATGCTACAGTTATAGCTGCAGGATGCTATACAGCATCAAGTGATGAGCTCATTGAGGCATTATTCAATCATAACCTAAAATACTACGTAGGTTGGAAAGGTGCTGTAACAGTTGACCACTTAGATAGAGTTCTCTATGTATTGATTGGGCTTATAAGTGAAGGGTATAGCTTAGAAGAGGCTGTTAAAATGGTTAATAAGATATTAGGTCCTGATCCAAAAACAGGTGAGTTGCTTTACGTATTTGCTAATAAAAATATTAAGTAGGTTTACCTCCTCCTAGCATATACGGTCAGCGAGGCTATTACTAGTACGGTTATTACTGCAATCGCTAAGTAGCTAAGAGGTATCTTAGGCTCTTCAGGAGTCTCTAACGTACCTCCAACTAGTAATGGGGTTGTTGGTGTAGGCGTTGTTATATTAGTCGGCGTAGGTGTTGGTGTAGGTGTCGGTGTTGGAGTTGGTGTTGGTGATGGTGCTACACCCCTTATATACCCCCAGATCTTGAATACATCAGTCCACTTATTACCTATAACGTAACCATTAGGTAGAACACCTGCAAATCCACCTTCTACGTACGTCTCATTATATGCTGCAGGGAATATTAGTGTAAAGTTACCTGATACCGAGATGTTTGCTAAAGTCCATGTACTATCTACTTCATAACTTAAAGTTCCGTAAATGGTCGCGTTATCAACTAGGTTACCTTCCTCATTGTATATGACGCCTTCAATAACTACGGGCTCACCTGCATCTTCTATCTTATCGAAGTAGTTCCAACCATAGTACTTACCAGTATTCTCACCAACCCTTGTTAGGATTATATATCCTGGAACAGCCTTATCAACCCATGTACCGTAGCATGAATAGTAATAAGTTCTCGCCCATGCAATGAATTCACCGTAATTGTTTGGAGGTATGACTACATCCTTAGGTACTGAGACCTCCTCGCCACCTCTTAGTGTGTCTAGGAATAATGTCCTGTTTGTACTCCATGTTAACATGGCTTCATGCTCTATGAATACTGGGAATTCTAGGTGTGATAGTTTTTCATTAATACCTATTACGTAGTTACCGTTCTCTTCATCCACATATATAGGCCATCCAAATATTTCGACAATGACGTCCATATCTATCCACTCATAGTCATATGCCGCGTAAGTACCATTACTCACTGCAGCGAGAATGCATGTAGAGAATTCGTAGTATTTATGTGGGTCATTGATTATATCAAGTACTATGTCTGTTATGTTTAATTTAGCAATACCCTCAGAATCAGTTACAACCTTACGTACTTCTGTCCACGGCCATGGTAGATAGAAGTATACTGTAAGTCCTTCAGCTGGCTCACCATTAACGTAGACCTTAGCCACCAAGAATACATTATTGTCCTCATACTCCTTTGAAAGTCTTATAT